>JAGWXX010000050.1 GCA_018969685.1 Acidobacteriota bacterium
TGCTACTCGCCCGTCTCGCCGTCGATCGACTCGCGCAGGAGGTCGGCGTGGCCGTTGTGGCGGGCGTACTCCTCGATCATGTGCACGAGCACCCAGCGGAGCGACGGCGACTCGCCATTCGGCCACGGCCGCACGCAGAGGCCGTCGAGCCCACCCGCCGCGAACGCAGCCGCGGCGTCCGTCCGGGCCTCGTCGACCGCCCGTCGCCACCCGGCCCGCAGATCGTCCGGCGAGTCCCCGAGCGACGACGTCCACTCCCAGTCGGGTTCCGTCCGCCAGTCGACGCTGCGCCACGGCTCGCCCCATTCCCTGCCGTGCAGGCGCCAGGAGAACCAGTGCTGTTCGACGTACGCGAGGTGCTTCATGAGCCCCCCGAGGGTCATCGCGGACGAGGCGACCCGCGCTGACAACCCGTCACGTCCGAGGTTCCGGACCTTCCACTCGAAGGTCGCGCGCTGGTAGTCGAGGAATCCGACGAGCGTGTGCCACTCGTCGGCATCGATCGGCGGCTCGGGACGTCCCTGATCGTCGACGTGTGACACGCGCGCGACGCTACCCGCGGCGGGAATCCCGCGATCCGCGTCCCGCGTTCGTGCCGCGTCCCGCGCCCGGTCCGCGATCGCTGCGCGGTCCGCGGGCGTCGCGCGAATTCCAGGAGCCCCGTGCGTCCCGCGCGCCGCCGCCGGATCCGCGGCCGGTTCCGGTGCCGCTGGCGTCCCGTGCGCCCCGCGATGGCTGGGCACCGCGTGATCCAGTGCCGTCTCGCGGACCCTGTCCATCGCGCGGACCAGAACCGGTGCGCGGCCCTCGGTCGTCGCGCGTTCGGCCCGCGTCTCGCGGACCCTGTCCATCGCGCGGACCAGAACCGGTGCGCGGCCCTCGGTCGTCGCGCCGCGACGGCCCGTCGTGCGGTCGGCGACCGGGCCGAGCAGGCCTCGGCTGCCGACTCGGCGCAGGTGCCGCCTCGACCACCACGGGTGCATCGGAGAACGTCCGCTCACCGGGGGCGAGCTGCGTCAGGATCTCGCCGTCGGGACCCGTCCGCGTGATGATCGGCGAGATGCCGGCCTGGCGGGTCAAGCCCTGGACGTGGCGACGCTGGTCGTCGGTCATGATCGTGACCACCGTGCCCGCTGCGCCCGCGCGTGCGGTCCGGCCCGACCGGTGGAGGAACGCCTTGTGCTCGGCCGGCGGATCCGCGTGGATCACCAGCTTGATGTCGTCCACGTGGATGCCGCGCGCCGCAATGTCGGTGGCCACGAGGGTGGACACCCTGCCGTCCGAGTATGCGGCGAGGTTGCGGGCACGCGCCGCCTGCGACAAGTTGCCGTGCAGGTCGATCGAAGGGATGCCCGACTGCGACAGCCGCTCGGCGAGGCGCTTCGCGCCGTGCTTGGTGCGGGTGAACACGATGCACTTGCCGGGAGCGGCACAGAGATCGGCGATCACCGCGAACCGGTCGTTGTGCGACACGTGGAGCACGTGGTGGACCATGTCGTCGACCGGCGAGTGCTCGGCGTCGACCTCGCGGACGACCGGATCGTGGAGGTACCGGTCGACGAGGTCGGCGACCGCCCCGTCGAGCGTGGCCGAGAACAGGAGCCGCTGGCTCCGCTTGGGAGTCGCGTCGAGGATGGCTCGGACGTCCTTGATGAACCCGAGGTCGGCCATGTGGTCGGCCTCGTCGATCACCGACACCTCGATCGCGTCGAGCCGCACCTGGCGCTGATCCATGAGGTCGAGCAGGCGGCCCGGGCAGGCGATGATCACGTCCGCGCCGCGCCGGATGGCGTCGATCTGCGGCCTGTGCCCCACTCCGCCGTACACGGTGGCGTACCGGACGCCGAGCACGCGACCGAACGAGGCGAACACGTCCCTGACCTGGTTGGCGAGCTCGCGCGTCGGCACGAGGATCAGGCCGCGCGGCGGGCGGTTCCCGGCCCGGGACGCAGACTCCGCGAGCCGGGTCAGCATCGGAAGGATGAAGGCGAGGGTCTTGCCCGAGCCGGTCTTTCCGCGCCCCAGCACGTCGCGGCCTGCGAGCGCGTCGGGGATCGTCTGCGACTGGATGTCGGTGGGCACCGTGATGCCGTCGGCACGGAGGACCTCGATGATCCTCGGGTCGAGGCCCATTGCGGCAAAGGTCGTCGGGGCGGTCGCCACCGAGGTGGTTGAGGGGGACATAGTGCTGGCTCCGTTCATCTTCACGAGAACGAGGTGCCCCATGAGCGCCGTTGTGCGCCCCGTCAGGCTACCGGCGGGACTGCACAGAAGCGCGTCAGGTACCGGGCGCCGTCGTCCCGGACGGCTCGCCTACGAGCCCGGCGGGATGACGAGGACCCGCACGCCATCCACGTAGATCGCGATGCGGTAGCCCCGTCGGCTCAGCGTCGACGGTATTTCGATCGGCCGGTTTCCGCGCGCGCGCAGCGTGAACGAAATGGTCTGTGCGCCGCGCTTCGTCGCGCGCACGGTCACGGCCGTCGACGACCTGACGTCGTTGCCGTCGCCGATGGACAGCGTCGCGGGACTGAGCACGTATGCGGCGTCGCCGCGCTGCGTGCGGACCTCGGTCAGTCCCGCGGCAGGGAGCACGCTCCCGCCGACGGGCACTGAGGCAGGGGGAGGTGGCGACGTCGTCGACGTGGTCGCCGCAGGGCAGGCGAGGTTTCTCGCAGGGTCGTACCAGTAGGGATCGCGCGTCTCGCAATAGCCCGTGACCGTGAAGCAGATGAGACGGTTGTCGACCTGCGTCGCAATCGGGTTGGACGGGGGACAGCGCGAGCCGTCGACCGGGCCGGGCACCTCCACCGAATCGTCGGAGAACGGCTGGCGACGCTCGCCGGGGGCGAGCGTCGAGGTCGTTGCACCGGGCTTGCACAGGTCGGAGAATGGAATGGCCGCACAGAACTCGGGGATCGTCTTGCAGAAGATGTCGTTGTCAACCTGCGTCTTGATCGGCGCGGTCGACGGACAATCGCGGTCGTTGACGTGCGGAAGCGACGCCGCCTGGACCCGCGCCACCGACGGCACCGCGACGATCAGGCTCCCCAGCACCACCGCGAGGAAACGGGATCTGCGGCGGGAATGGAGACGATCTGTGGTGCGTTCATGGTTCATGTCCCGCACGCTACGGCAGGGGTGATCGGAGGGGTTCGGACGCCCCGCCGCCGACGGGAATCCGCACGACGGACCGCAGCCCGCCGAGCGGACCGCGCGACAGGGTGAGCGAGCCACCATGGAGGCGCACGACCGCCGCCACCATGCCGAGCCCGAGGCCGAAGCCCCCGGCACCGCTCGACCTCGACCGGTCGAAGCGCTCGAATCCGGTCGCCGCCCGCTCGTACATCGCGACCGGCAGACCGGGGCCCGCATCGTCGATGGTGAGCACCGCATCGCCCAGTTCACGGACGACCGTCACCGTCACGGCGGCCGTGACATCCGTGTGGCGCTGGATGTTCGACACCAGGTTGGCCAGCATCCTCGCCAGGTGCGGTCGGCTGCCGAGCACGGTCACGGCGCTGCACGCCAGCGTCACCGGACGGTCCGGCTGCTGGTCAAGCAAGTCGCCTGCGTGCTCGGCCGTCAACTCCCCCAGGTCGACGACATCGTCGAGGGAGACCTGCACCGCATCCATCTCCGCGAGCATCAGCAGGTCGCGGATGATCCCGTCCATGCGCGAGGCCTCGGTCCGCAGCCGGGACAGCGCACGGGCGCGCTGGGACTCGTCCACCGGCCGCTCGCCGGCGAGCAGGTCGACGTACCCCGCAATGACCGTCAGCGGCGTGCGCAGCTCGTGCGACGCGTCGCCGAGGAACTCGCGCATCCGGCGCTCCGAGTCGCGGTGCGCATCGGACGCCGACCGGAGCGCCTCGACCATGCGGGACAGTGCGCCGGCGAGCTCGCCGATCTCCGCCGCACCGCCCTCCGGAAGCGGGGCATCCAGCTCGCCCGACGCGATCCGCGAGGCCGACCCCGTCGCGCGGCGCACCGGCTCGAGCGTCCGGCGCACGAGCACCC
Source organism: Acidobacteriota bacterium (assembly GCA_018969685.1). Taxonomy (GTDB): domain Bacteria; phylum Actinomycetota; class Acidimicrobiia; order Acidimicrobiales; family Ilumatobacteraceae; genus UBA3006. Next base: position 4,021 of record JAGWXX010000050.1, read on the forward strand.
GCGCGAGCGCGGCGGCGACGAGCGCCACGGCGAGCGCGGCGGCCACCGACGCACGCACCGCGCGCACGAACTGCACGTCCTCCTGGGTGCGCGACTCGGCGACCACCAGCCACTCGCCGTCGCCGAGGGACACCGACCTGATGCGGAGGCCGTCGCCCGCGTCGACCGACGACCGCGACGCCGCGTCGACTTCGGCAACCTCGAAGTCGGTCGAACCGGGCAATGGCGACGCCGCCTCGACGAGTGCGATGGGTTCGGCGTCGTCGAAGTACAGCCACGCCAGCGACGGGCCAGCCGACCGGTCGGCGCGTTCGAGGAGCGCCGACACCGGATCGTCGGCGACGGCGACGGCCGACACTGCGTCGTCGAGCCGTGCGTCGATCGACGCGATCCCCTCGGAGCGCGCAATCGCCGCCGCGAGCGCTCCGATCGACCCGCCGCTCGCGAGCAGCAGCAGCGCCACGCCCGCCGAGATCCGCCCCGCGAGCCTCACGTGCGGTCCACCAGCTTGACGCCGAAGCCGCGAACCGTCCGCAGGTGGCCGTCGAACGGAGCGAGTTTGCGCCTGAGGTAGGACACGAAGGTCTCCACGACGGTGCTCGACGTGTCGAAGTCGATGCCCCAGACCGCCTCGAGCAGCTGCTCCTTGCTCAGCACGCGGTTCTTGTTCGCCGCAAGGTGGGCGAGCAACCGGAACTCCGTGGGCGACAGGTCGATCAACCGCCCGTCGACGGATGCCGTCACCGCCTCCGTGTCGACCACGATCGGGCCGCAGACGAGCGCCGCCGGGGCAGCACCACCTGCTGCGCGGCGGAGCACCGCCCGCACGCGCAGCAACAGCTCCTCGAGGCCGAACGGCTTCGTCACGTAGTCGTCCGCCCCGAGCCGGAGGCCCTTGACGCGGTCGTCGCGGTCGTGGCGCGCCGTGAGCACGATGACGGGTACCCCCTGACCCGCGCTGCGCAGTCGTTCGAGCACCGCGAATCCGTCCATCCTCGGCATCGAGACGTCGAGGATCACGAGGTCGGGACGGAGCGTGCGGACCATCTCGATCGCAGCCGTGCCGTTCGTCGCCCGGATTGCCCGGTAACCGGCGACGGACAGGCCGTCCGCGACCGTGTCGAGCACCGCTGCGTCGTCGTCGACGACGAGCACGGTCGCCTCTGGGTCGCGGTCGCCGGCCACGGTCGCGAACCTAGCGACGGACCGGAAACTCCACGTCGGGTCGCAGCTGGTTCACAGGAAACCCACAAGTTGGCTCCCTACGGTCGTGGCGCCGAACCGGCACCATCACACCACCCACAAGGAGCCATCACATGACCACCACCACCCATCGACGGGCGCGGATCATCGCGGCAGTCGCGGCCGCCGTCGTCACCATCAACCTGTCCGGCACCGCACGTGCGGCGACCGACGGGTCGAGCGCAGACGCGCCGACCAGCACGACCGTTCCTGCACGCGGCGCCCGAGGCGAGCGGACCGGCGATCGCGCAGCCCGTCGTGCCGCGCTCGAGGCGTTCCGTGCCGCAATGGCCGAGTACGCCGCACAGCGCAAGGAGATCACCACCGACTTCCGCGCGGCGGTGCAGGCGGCGGTTGCGGCAGCCGAGGCAGCCGGGAAGACGGACGAGGCGAAGGCGACGATGCGCGCAGCGGTTGCAGCCGCGAAGACGGCGCGGGATGCGGCACTCGCCGCGCTCGGTCCGCGACCGGAGCGCCCCGCCCGGTCGTAACGCGATCTGCGACGGAGGCGTCCCCCGACGGGGACGCCTCCGTCGCCCCCATCCCATCACGGCGATCGCTACCCTGACGGACGTGCCGAGCGCGAGCGGCGACCGTTCCGCCCACTTCCCCGCCATCGAGCGCAAGCACGGCAAGCCCGTGGCCTACTGGATGCGGCAGCTCGCAGACCTCGGCACCGCGACCTACCCCGAGCAGATGGCGCTGCTGCAGGAACGCCACGGTTTCAGCCGCACCCATGCCAACGCGCTCGTGATGGTGCACCGTGGCTCCCCGAGCTCGAAGCGGCACGCCACGCCGGCCGACTACTTCGCGTCGCTGCCGCCCGACCAGCGGCGCACCGCAAAGGCGGTGTTCTCCGCGATCCGGGAGAAGCACCCCGAGCTCGACCTCGTCATCGCGTGGAACCAGCCCATGCTGCGCAACGAGCGCGGCTACGTGTTCGGACTCGGCGCCGCGAGCGCACACCTCCTGGTCAATCCCTTCAGCACCGATGTCCTCGACGCCGTCCGTCACCGGCTGGGAGCACTCGAGGTGCAGAAGCACACCGTGCGCATCCCGGTCGGATGGAAGGTCGACGCGGCGCTCCTCAACGCGATGGTGCGGCTCCGGCTCGCGGAGCTGAAGTGACGGAGGTGCCCGCCCGGTACGACGTATTCGTCGGCATCTACGACGCCGACGCGACGCTGTGGGGAGAGGTCTCCTACTGGCTCGGCGCGCGACTCGGCACCCGGCACTGCTCGCTGTGCGACGTGACGCACGGCCTGTTCCGCCGAAAGGCGGAGTGGGACCGATGCGCTGCGTCGCTCGCGGCTCCGTTCACCTCGTACCACCGCAACGATGCGCCGCCCGCCGCACTGGAGGCGGCGGAAGGCTCGTTCCCGGTCGTGCTCGGCCGCTCGGGCTCCGTCCACCACGTGGTGCTCACCGGCGACCAGATCGCCTCGTGCAACGGCTCGCCCGAGGCGCTCGCCTCGCTGCTCCGAGACGTCCGCCCCGGCCCCTAGGGCGACGCGACGCCTGGTGCGACAGGCGACACGTCGCACGCGTCGCCCACCGACAATGGCTCGTCGGGTCCGAGATCGGCGACCGCGGTCGTTCCATCCGCGGACTGCACCGTGTAGCGGTGCGAGGCGCCGAGGAACTCGACCCGCCTGACCGTCCACGGCCCGCCCGGCGACACGCGCATCTGGTGCGGCCGCAGCATGGTGGAGCCGCCCGACGCCGAGGGCACGTACGACGACACGGCGAGGAAGTCGGCCACGAACCGCGACGAGGGGTGCTCGTAGACCGTCCGGGGCGGCGCGCACTGCAGGATGCGTCCGTGATCCATCACTGCGACGCGGTCGCCGAGCGACAGGGCCTCGTGGCGGTCGTGCGTCACGAGCACCGCGGCGGTGCCGCTCCGCGCGAGGATCGACTTGACCTCCCAGCCGATCTCCTCGCGCAGCACCTCGTCGAGCGCGCCGAACGGCTCGTCGAGCAGCACGACCGACGGCTGCGGCGCGAGCGCGCGGGCGAGCGCGACGCGCTGCTGTTCCCCGCCCGACAACTGGTGCGGATACCGCCGAGCGAGGTGGCCGAGCTTGACGACGTCCAGCATCGCTTCCGTTCGCGCCCCTCGCTCGGCCCTCGGGAGATGGTGGAGTCCGAAAGCGACGTTGCGCGCCACGCGCAGGTGCCCGAAGAGCGCGTTGTCCTGGAACACGAGTCCGACCCGTCGCTGCTCGGCAGGCACGGTCGTGACGTCGCGGCCCGACAGCGCGACCGATCCGGCGTCGGCGGGCTCGAGCCCCGCGAGCACCCTCAGGAGCGTCGACTTGCCGCACCCGCTCGGCCCGACCAGCGTGACGAGCTCGCCCGGCGCGACCGCGAGGTCGACGCCATCCAGCACGTCGCGGCCGCCCAGCCGCCGGCGGATGCCGAACGCCTGCAGCGCCGGCGCGACGCCGGCGGAAGGTGCGGCGTCGACCGTGCTCACGACACCACCTCGGCACCGCGCTCGAGCGCCACGAGCAGCACGCCCACGGCGACCATCCCCGTCGCAACCATCACCAACGAGGGTACGGCTGCCTGCGCCCAGAGGCTCTCCGAGGTCGCCTGCCACACCCACGTCGACAGGGTGTCGATGCCGAACGGTCGCAGCAGCAGCGTGATGGGCAGTTCCTTCACGAGGTCGACCGACAGCAGCGCCGCGGCGGCGAGCACGCCGTACCTCGCGGAGGGGAGTTCGATCGCAACCGCCGTCCTGACCCGGCCGGCGCCCAGCACCCGCGCGCTCTCGAGCATCGTGGGTGCGACCTTCTCCAGGCTCGCCTCCACCCCCTGGTACGACACGGCGAAGAAGCGCACGACCAGCGCAAACACCAGCCCCGCGGCCGAGCCGACGAGGAAATATCCGTCCGGCAGCCACCCGCGCCGGTCGACGGCGGCGAGCGCCACCACCGCTCCCACCGCCACGACCGGACCGGGCATCGCGTAGCCGACGGTCGACACACGGCCGAGGGCGTGGGCGATCCGTCCCCGTCGCGCCACCGCGAGCGCGAGCAGCGCCCCCGAAGCCATGCAGACGACTGCGGCGCTGCCCGCGAGGACGACCGTGCTCGCGACGTGGTGCGCGATCCCACCCGACACGGTGACGGCGCGACCGGCCCGGATCGTCTCCGCGCTCCATCCGACGAGCCTCGCCAGCGGCACGCCGAGCGCGACGGTCAGGACGCCGAGCGACACGGCGAGCGCCACCGCCGACTCCGCGGGCGACAGTCGGCGCCGCGGCATCGTCGCCTCGGAGGCTCCGCGCGAGCGGCGCGCGCCCCGGCGCAGCAGCCGGTCGGCCGCGACGAGCAGCAGTGCCGCGCCGGTGAGCGCCGTCGCGAGCTCGCTCGCCGCACCGGCGTCGCCGGTGCCGAACCACGTGCGCATCACGCCGTCGGCGAGCGTGCTCACGTTGAAGAGCCTCACCGTGCCGATGTCGGTGAGCACCTCCATCGCCACGAGTGCCGCACCCGCGGCGATCGCGGGACGCGCCGCGGGGAGTGCGACCCGCAGGAACACGCCGAGCGGCCCCGCGCCGAGGCTTCGCGCCGCCGCGACCGTGTCGGCGCCCTGGTCGGCGAAGGCCGCGCGCGCGAAGAGATACACGTACGGGTACAGCGACAGCACGAGCACGAGTGCGCACAGCCAGAGCGACCGCACCCCGCGGGCGCCGACCACGTCCGAGAGCGCGTCGAGCCACACGAAGCCACCCACGTACCCGGGTATTGCGAGCGGCGCGACGAGCAGCCAGCCGATGGCACGACGACCTGCGAAGTCGTGCGCGGCGACCAGCCACGCGAGCGACGCACCCAGCGCGACCGATCCGGCGACGACGGCAGCCACGAGCACGACCGTCTCGACGATCATCGACGGCAGCCGCGTCCGCCAGAGCTCCGCCCACACCTCCGTCGACGGGTCGGCGAGCGACCACGCGAGCACCGCGACCGGCGACGCGACGAGCGCCACCGTGCCGGCGATGACGATCCAGGCGATCAGCGAGCCCGGACGCACGCGGGGGTCAGCGTGCGCGAACACGTGCTACTGGTATCCGGCCTCGGAGAGCAGCGAGACCGCCGCCGGGTTCAGTCGTCCGAGTTCGCGCACCGACGCGAGGTCGGCGACGAAGGTGCCGAATCCCGACAGGATCGCCGTCGGCTCGACGCGCGGATCGGCGGGAAACTCGTTGTTCGCGTCGCTGAACGACTTCTGCCCGGAGGTCGCCAGCCACTCGAGGAGGGCCACCGCCTCGTCGCGGTTCGCCGCGGCGGCAGTCACCGCCGCCGCACTGACGTTCAAGTGCGCGCCGGTGCCCGACTGGTCGGGCCACGCGAGCGCCACCGGGAATGCGGGATCGTCGGCGAGCAGGCGCGCGAGGTAGTAGCTGTTCGCGAGCGCCACGTCGCAATCGCCGGCCGCGACTGCCTTCAGGATGTCCGTGTCGGAATTGATGTAGAGGGGGTCGTTCGCGACCCACGAGTCGACGACCTGGCGCGCACCGTCGGGGCCGAGATGGTTGATCAGGCCGGCGACGAGCGACTGGGTGTAGGGATGGGTGCTCGGACGGAGGCAGAGCCGCCCGCGCCACGCCGGATCGCCGAGTTCGGCATAGGTCGTGGGCGGTGCGTCGACCCGCTCGGTCGAGTACATCACCACGCGCAGCCGCCGGCTGAGCGCGAACCACGTGCCATCGGTTGCGCGCAGCTCGGCGGGAATCGCCTCCTCCAGCACCGGACTGGAGACCGGCGACAGCAGCCCTGCCTCGGCCGACAGCGCGATGTTCGCGGCGTCGGCGGTGATGATGAGGTCGGCCGGGGAATTGTCGCCCTCGGCCTTCAGGCGCTCGCGCAACTCGGGGTCGGACCCGGTGGTGAAGCGCACCGTGATGCCCGTCTCGGCGGTGAACTCGTCGAACACCGTCTCGATGCCGTAGTGACGTCCCGTATAGACGGTGACCTGGCGGGTGTCCGCCGACTCCCCACCCGCTCCGCCACACGCAGAGACTGAGAGTGCCGCGGCGACGGCCACGGCACTGGTCACGAACACTGGTCGAAGGGAACGGGATGCCATGTCCCGACCCTATCAGCGTCTGTTAGGTCTACCTAACAGACGCGTCACTCGTGCAGGGGCTTCGCGAGACGCAGCGACGCGAGCCGGTCCGGCCGCTGCAGGCCGGCGAGCGCGACGTCGAAGTCGGGAAGGCCATACACCTCGCCGTCGTCGGTCACCATGATGAAGCGGTCGAGCCGGGCGAGAAACGTGCGGTCGTGGCTCACCGCGACGACGGTTCCCTCGAATCCGTCGAGCGCGAGCTCGAGCGCCTCGGCCGACTCGATGTCGAGGTTGTCCGTCGGCTCGTCCAGGAGCAGCACATTGTGGCCCTCGATCTCGAGCCGAAGGATCTCGAGCCGCGCCTTCTGGCCTCCCGAGAGGGTCTCGAACCGCTGCCGCGCGCACCCGCGCAGCCCGTAGCGGGCGAGGGTCTTCATCGCCCGCTCCTCGTCGGTGATGCGGTCGCGGACGATGTCGATGCACTCGCGGCCGAGGAAGTCGGGGCGGTCATTGACCTGCGTGAAGGTGCCCACCGACGTCCGGGGGCCGAACGAGATCGTGCCCGTCGCCGGCGCGAGTTCGCCGGCGAGTGCCTTCAACAGGTGCGTCTTGCCCGTGCCGTTCGGCCCGATCAGCCCGACCCGCTCGCCGTGGAACACCTCGTCGCTGAACGGAAGGAACAGACCGTCCATCGACACCCCCTCCATCCGGGCCACGCGCCGTGCCGCGTCTGCGCCGCGCAGCCGCACGTAGATGCGCTGGTCGGGCACGGGCGGCGGGGGCGGGCCGGCGGCGACGAACTTCTCCCAGCGGGTCTCGGCGGCGTTCGCCTTCGTGGCGTTCTTGAAGTTCTGCGCCGCGCGCTGCTTCATGATCTTCATGTGGTGGAAGAGCCTGCGCTCCTCCTCGTGCCAGCGCTTGAGGTGGTCGCCCAGCAGTTCCTGGCGCTTCTCGCGCGCCTCCGGGTAGGTGGCGAACGAGCCGCCGTGCACCCAGCACCCCGATCCCTCCACCGCGACGACCTTCGTCGAGCATCGCTCGAGCAGGGTGCGGTCGTGGCTGACCATGAGGATCGTCGACTGACAGGCGCGCAGCTGCTCCTCCAGCCACTCCCGCGTGGGGATGTCGAGGTAGTTGTCGGGCTCGTCCAGCAGCAGCACGTCGGCACCCGACGTGAGCAGCGTGTCGAGCACGAGCCGCTTGCGCTCCCCACCCGACAGCTCGGACACGAGGCGCGTCGATACGTCGTCGACCTCCGACTTCACGCTGCGCTGCACAGAGGCCTGCCACCGCGCCTCGAGCTCGTAGCCGCCGAGGTCGCCCCAGGCGACGAGCGCGGTCGCGTAGCCCATGCCGTCGTCGTCGCCGGCCGCCATGGCCCGTTCGGCGCGGACGAGCTCGGTGCCTGCCGTGCGCAGCGCAGGTGGCGCGACGGTCAGCAGCAGCTCGCGCAGCGTGTCGTCGGGGCGCGACATTCCGACGTCCTGCGTCATGTAGAGCATCGAGCCGCCGATGGCGAACTCGCCGGCGTCGGCCTCGATCTCGCCCGAGAGGATCCGCAGGATGGTGCTCTTGCCCGCGCCGTTCGCGCCGACGATCGCCGCGTGCTCACCCGGGGTGACGCGGAAGTTCACCCCGAGGAAGAGCTGGTCACCGCCCGGCGGGCCGTACGCGAGGTCGCTGACGACGATGCCGGACATGGGGAGTCCTGTCTACTTCGCGCGACGGCTTCTCCAACGGCGCCGGGCCGTCACGCCGGCGGGAGGCGCCACGCCGTACCCGACGCGTCCTCGTAGAGCTTGAACACCGACATCTCGCCCGACTTGGGCCCGTACGCATCCAGCGCCCGCCGGTGGATCTGCTCGACGAGCCGCGACACCTGAACGTCGATGCCCGCCTGCTCGCCCAGCCCCACTGCGAGCTGGATGTCCTTGCACACCAGGTCCATCGTGAAGCCGTCGTCGTAGTCGCCGCGCTCGAACACCGAGTTGACGTCGTATTGCAGGAAGTTCGACTGCGCGGGAGAGTCGCACAGCGCACGCTGCACCACGCGGAGGTCGACGCCCAGCCGGCTCGCCACCGCCAGCACCTCGGCCGTTCCGGCCGCGTGGATGAACCACAGCACGTTCAGCAGCACCTTGATCGCGTAGCCGGCTCCGTTGGGACCGGCGTGGACGATCTGCTCGGGGATGCCACCGAGGGCGCGGAAGAGCGGCAGGTGCCGTTCGAAGTCGTCCCTCGTGCCGCCGACGAAGATCTGCAGCGACGCCGACGCGCGCGAGCTGCCGATGGGCGCCATGGCGACGAACGACACGGGTGCCTCCATGACCGACACGCCGAGCGGACCGGCGGCGTCCATGAGCTCGTGGGCGACGTCGGCCGACGACGTGCTCATGTCGATGAAGGTGCCCTCGCGCCGCATGCGGGCGAGCGCGCCACCCGAGCCGATCATGGTGTCGCGAACCTGGACTGGGCCCGGCAGGACGGTGATCAGCACGTCCACCTGTGCGGCCACGTCGGCGGCGCTGTCGGCCCACGTCGCGCCCCGGACGACCATGTCGTCGGCCTCGTGCCGGGCGAGGCTGGTGACCACGAGGGGATGGCCCGATGCGAGCAGGCTGAGCGCCATCGGCCTGCCGAGGTTGCCGAGACCGATCATCCCGACCGTTGGGAGCCCTGCAGGTCCCATCGACCGGATGGTAGTTCTCGTCACATTCGACTGGAACGGGGAAGCCTTCCGCACGCGACCGGATAGACAGGACGCATGGAGATCGAGATGATCGTCGAGATCCCGCAGGGATCCCGGAACAAGTACGAGATGGACCACGACACCGGCGCGATCTGGCTCGACCGGACGCTCTTCACCGCGACGCAGTACCCGCTGGACTACGGGTTCTTCCCGCACACGCTCGGCGAGGACGGCGATCCGCTCGACGCGCTCATCCTGCTGCCGCAGGCCACGTTCCCCGGGTGCCACGTCTGGGCACGGCCGATCGGCGTGTTCTGGATGGCCGACGAGAAGGGACCCGACGCGAAGGTCCTGTGCGTACCGTCGCGCGACGCGCGCTACGACCACCACCGCAGGCTCGCCGACGCGCCCGACTTCCTGCTCGCGGAGATCGCGAACTTCTTCGAGGTGTACAAGCTGATCGAGCCGGGCAAGGTCTCCACCGTCGGCGAGTGGGCCGACGCCGAGGCGGCCGAAGCGGAAATTGCGGCAGCAGTGCAGCGCTACCGGAACTAGCCAAAGCGCCTCGCGAGGGGCGCCCGGGCCTTGCGCCCCCGGTAGGAATCGAACCTACGACCTGCGGTTGATCAAACCGTCCCTCTATCCACTGAGCGCGTCAACCACGATCTTCCACGATGACCCCTCCACGGATGCTGGCACCGCGTAACCGAGACAGGGACGATCGAGGTCCTTGTCGGTCTTGTTGCCGGACACCTCCAACGAACGTTTAGGCGGCATACAGCCGAGGTCGAGAAACGTCGCGAGAAACTCCTGACTTCGCTCGTCGAAATACGCGAGGGGATTCACGACGTATGGTTGATCGTTCTCGAAGATCGTCACATTGATCTCCCACTTCGTCGCCGGACCGGTCCATCCACCGAAGTCCGACTCGGGTTCGTAGATGCCGATGACCTCTCCCGCTTCGATCATCTGGTTCACCACCAACGCAGGGTCAGGGACGGAAACGTGTTGGTAGGTGAGCATGAAGTTCCTTCCGTACCGGATCGTCACAGCCCAGTTCGGGTACGTGCCGCCGGGGGGCGTGTCGTCGCGGATGGAGTCCACCCGACCAGGAATCAACGATCTGATCGGATACGACTTGGGTGCAAGTCCGAGAGCGATTTCGGTGTTGATGCAGCGACCAAGAGCCGGAGCGAAGGCGAGGATGGGCTCCCCGCTCGGCAGGTCTCCCGAATACCGGGCGATCGGCTGTTCGGACGGCCAACCTTCCGATGTGAGCTCGAGCGATTGATCGACGACGCATTGGCGGAGACACTCCGCGCGGGGCTCAGCGCAGTCTCCATCACCGAACATCCCCGGAATGAACATCACATCTTCCGGAGGGATCACTGTCTCACCCGAGGGCCCCACGAACATCGACATGATCGGTACGTTCTCGGTGTCGGGATAGAACGCGGGTTCGGAATCGGTGACGACCGTGTCGTTGCCGGTATCCAAAGAATCCGCGATGGAAGTCGGAGGGTTGCGATCCGGTTTCTCCCGCTGTGTGTCGTAGACGAGAAACGCCGTCGCCGACACGACAACGATCACGACGCCAACCACCGCGGATCGACGTTGCAACTTCATTGAGCGGGTCGTCCCTCTCTCACGGACGAATCCTTGCACGAATACAACGAGGCGAGGAGGGGCATTGCGCCATTCGGCGCCCCCGGTAGGAATCGAACCTACGACCTGCGGTTTAGGAAACCGTCGCTCTATCCACTGAGCTACGGGGGCTCGCGTAC
>JAGWXX010000051.1 GCA_018969685.1 Acidobacteriota bacterium
TCGTGTACGGGAAGCCCACCATCCGGTTGCCCGGCCCGGGATCGGCGATCTGCCCGGCGGTCATCGCCGTGCGCGACCACGCGGACGGATTGCGAGCCGCCACGATGCTGAACCGCGACCACAGTGCTGCGATCCGCGCGCGGTGCGCGTCGATGCCCGTGCCCGCCTCGGCGCGCAGTGCGACGTCGAACATCGGGTAGATCTCGATGGGCAGCACGATGCGCGCGGCGATCTCCGCCGGATGGCCGAGGTCGACGTGCTCGCCGACCGCAACGGGCGGGGCATCCGACTCGTCGTCGGTCATCCACGGCAGGTCGGCCCCCTCGGCCCTCGCGCGGCGGCGGGACCGTGCGGACTCGCCTCCGGCGAGGACGACGCAGTCGAGCTCGCCCGCGGCGATGCGCGTGGCCGCGTCGTTGACGAGCCACTGCGGCGAGTTCCCGCCGTGCGGGGTGAGCCCGTGGCGCGCGGCAGCGATGCCGGCCCGCCGCGCGACGGCCTGAGCGGGGTTCCGGTCGCGCGTCGACAGGGACCGCACGACGGTGACCTCGTCGGCCGTCGCCACGGCGGCGCCGGAGTCGGCAACCGCACCGCGGACCGCACGGGCCATCAGGTCGATCGGACCCCGGGCTTCGGCGAGATCGTCGATGCGCTGCAGCACCTGTGCGACCCCCACGACCACCGGGGTGCGCGGGTCGACCACGGACCCCGACGCTACCGATGGGCCCGCGGAGGCCGCCGTGTGGAGGCTGGCGTAGGCTCGCGACCAATGAGCCCGCGCGTCGCCATCGGGTCCGACCACGCGGGCTACGACCTCAAGTCCCACCTCATCGGCCTGCTCCGGGCGCGCGGTCACGAGGTCACCGACTTCGGCACGGGATCGACCGAGAGCGTGGACTATCCGCCCATCTGCGCCGCGGTGGCGCGCGCGGTGCGCGACGGCCGCGCGGACGTGGGCATCGTGCTCGGCGGCAGCGGCCAGGGCGAGCAGATCGCCGCGAACAAGGTCCGCGGCGTCCGCGCCGCGCTGTGCAACGACCTCTGGCTGGCCGAGATGGCGCGGAGCCACAACGACGCGAACGTCCTCGCCATGGGCGGACGGGTAGTGTCGCACGAGCTCGCCGGGCGGATCCTCGACACGTTCCTCGGGACGCCGTTCGAGGGCGGGAGGCACGCGCGCCGCGTGGCGCAGCTCGCCGACATCGAGCACGAGGAGGGATCCTGACCATGCCGTGGCCATCCGAGACCGTCAAGGACGACGACGTCTTCGCGCTCATCGACGGCGAGCGCCGTCGGCAGGCCACGGGCCTGCAGCTGATCGCCAGCGAGAATTTCACCTCGCCGGACGTGATGCGGGCGACCGGCTCGGTGCTCACGAACAAGTACGCCGAGGGGTACCCGGGCAAGCGCTACTACGGCGGCAATGCGGTCGTCGACGAGATCGAGGCGATCGCCATCGACCGTGTGAAGCGGCTGTTCGGCGCGGACCACGCCAACGTCCAGCCGCACTCGGGCGCGAGCGCGAACATGGCCGTCTACCTCGGGCTGCTCAAGCCCGGCGACACCGTCCTCGGGCTGAGCCTCGACCACGGCGGCCACCTCACGCACGGCTCGCCCGTCAACGCGAGCGGCATCCTCTACGACTTCGTCTCGTACCGCGTCGGCGACGCCGACGAGCGGATCGACTTCGACGCCGTGCGCGAGCTCGCCAGGAAGCACCGTCCCAGGATGATCGTCGCGGGCACCACGTCGTATCCGCGCCGCATCGAGCCGCAGCCGTTCCGTGCCGTGGCCGACGAGGTGGGCGCGCTCATGATGTTCGACATCGCGCACATCGCCGGACTCGTCGCGGGCGGCGCGCACCCCAACCCCGTCCCGTACGCCGACGTGGTGACGTTCACCACCCACAAGACCCTGCGCGGCCCGCGCGGCGGTTGCATCCTCTCGTCGGCAGCGCACGCCGCGGCCATCGACAAGGCCGTCTTCCCGGGCAGCCAGGGCGGTCCGCTCGAGCACGCGGTCGCGGCGAAGGCCGTGGCGTTCCACGAGGCGCTGCAGCCGTCGTTCAAGGCGTACGCCCACCAGATCGTCGCGAACGCGGCGGCGCTGGCCGCCGCGATGGCGAACGAGGGCTTCCGCCTCGTGTCGGGCGGCACCGACACGCACATGATGGTCGTCGACCTCCGCCCGTTCGACGCGGAGCTGACCGGCAAGGAGGCGCAGCTGGTGCTCGACCAGGCGGGCATCACGCTGAACAAGAACAACATCCCGAACGACCCGCGCAGCCCGTTCGTGACGAGCGGCGTGCGCATCGGCACCCCGTCGGTCACGACCCAGGGAATGACCGAGGCCGAGATGCCGCTCGTCGCCTCGCTGATCGCGCGCACGCTGCGCGGCCGCACCGATGCGTCGGTCGTCGCCGCCGTGCGGTCCGAGGTGGCGGCACTGTGTGCGAGGTTCCCCGTCTACGGGGGGTGACCCCGGCGTGATCGACCTCGTCGGCTACCTGATCGTCGGCGGCGTGGCTGCCGCGACGACGGCGGCGACGACGATGCCGCTCGCGGCCATCGCCCGCCGGCGGGGCTGGATGGCGGCGCCCGACGAGCGCCGCAACCACCCGGTGCCGACGCCCAACGTCGGCGGTGTCGCATTCCTGCTCGGGCTCCTGGTGGCGCTCGGCGTGGCGGCGCTGATGGACCGGTTCGATCCGGTGATCGACCAGAACTCCGAGGTGCTCGGTGTCATCGTCGCGGCCGTGATCATCACCGTGCTCGGCTTCGTCGACGACGTGCGCGAGGTCTCGGCGCCGATGAAGGTCACGGGCACGGTGGTGGCGGGGCTCGCGCTGGTGTGGTTCGGCGCGACGATGTTCTACTTCCGCCTGCCGTTCCTCGAGGTCTTCGTGCTGTCGAACGACTGGATCCCGCTGTTCACGGTGGTGTGGCTGGTGGGCATGACGCAGGCGATCAACCTCATCGACGGGCTCGACGGCCTCGCGGGCGGCATCGTCGCCATCGCCGCGGGTTCGTTCTTCGTGTACGCGAAGCACCTTGGCGACGCCGGCCAGCTCGCCGAGCCGAACATCGGGCCGCTGATCGCGATCATCACGGTGGGCGTGTGCCTCGGGTTCCTCCCGTTCAATTTCAACCCGGCGCGCACGTTCATGGGGGACTGCGGGGCGCTCCTGCTCGGACTGCTGCTCGCGGTGTCGACCAGCGTCGTCGGCGGCCGCGCGGATCCGCAGCTGCAGCAGTCGACCGGGCAGACCTACTTCTTCATCGCCCCGCTGTTCATCCCGCTGCTGATCCTGGGCGTCCCGCTGCTGGACGTGGTCTTCGCCGTGCTGCGGCGGACGGTCAACCGTCAGGGAATCGCGAGCGCCGACCGCGGACACCTGCACCACCGGCTGATCGCGCTCGGCCACGGGCCGCGGCGCGCGGTCGTCATCCTGTGGTCATGGAGCGCGCTGCTGTCGGCGGTGGCGCTCTATCCGGCGTTGACCGAGTCGACCCCCAACTTCTGGCCGATCCTCGCCGCCGCCGTGGCACTCGCACTGTTCACGGTGCTCCACCCCCGGTGGGTGCGGACGCGGGACGCCGAACCGGCCCCCTGAACAAGCGCACGATCGCTTTGGCACCCAACCGCGGCGCGGATTAGCGTCGGCTTGTTCGCCGTTTCACAAGCGCGTCGGACGGACCGGATCGTCGGTCCGGTCGGCCGCCCGGTGGCCGGCACGGAAGGGATATACGAGGGCCGTGATCAAGGGCTTCACGAGACGACTGGTGCCGCGGCAGCGGATCGGCGGCGACGACACCCTCAACCGGGGCGTCGAGATCGCCGTCAGCGTGCTGATCTTCACCGTGGTCGGCCTCGTCGTCGACGCGCGCGCGGGCACCACGCCGTGGACCACGATCGGGCTGTTCCTCTTCTCGGTCGCCGGCAGCTTCGTGCGGCTCTACTACACCTACACGGCGCGGATGGAGATCCACGAGCGGGAGCGGCGAAGCGGGGCGCGCAGGTGAAGTCCGACGATCCGCGCATGGTGTCGGTGCTGTCGATGCACGACCAGGGACCGGCGCCCGAGGCGCAGATCGTGCGCGACCTCGTCCGCCGCGGTGCGATGGCCGCGCCGGTGCTCGTGGGCGCCTCCGCCATCGGCTGGGGCGCCGACGGTGCGTGGTCGGCGGGGTACGGGCTCGCCTTGGTGCTGGCGAATTTCGCGCTGAATGCATGGGTGGTCTCCGTGACCGCCCGAATCTCGTACGCAATGCTGATGGGGGCGACCCTGTTCGGCTACCTCATCCGCCTCGCGCTCGTCTCGGCGGCGGTGTACGTCGTGCGCGACCTCCCGTGGGTCGAGCTCGTGCCCATGTGCCTCGCCCTCGTCGTGGCGCACGTTGGGCTCCTCTTCTGGGAACTGCGCTATGTTTCCCTCTCGCTCGCGTTCCCCGGCCTCAAGCCGGCAGCGACAGCCACCGACGCCGACCCATCCCACGCCGACTGACAGAGGACGACCACCGTGCACGCAACCGAACTCGCGATCGCCGTCGCCGTGCGGCTCGAGTCGCTCAGGCCAGCCGCCGACCAGAGCAACGGGTTCAGCTTCCCGCCGATCAACACGATCCTCCGCTGGAAGGACGTCGTCCCGGGCATCAACAAGGTGGTGCTCATCGGCATCGCCGCCGCGCTCATCGGCACGGTCGTCTTCCTGCTGGCGCTGCGCCAGGACGGACGCAAGGCGCCGCGCGGCGTCCGCAACCTCGCGGAGATCGTCGTGGAGTTCGTCGAGCGCAACATCATCATGGAGACGATGGGCCGCTCCGGACTCGGATGGACGCCGTTCCTCCTGTCGATGTTCGTCTTCATCTTCATCTGCAACATCCCGGGCATCATCCCGTTCATCCAGATGCCGGCGACCGCCCGCATGGGCCTGCCCGCGTTCCTCGCCCTGATGGTGTGGGTGGTGTTCAACGCCACCGGCATCAAGCACCAGGGGCTCTTCGGCTACTTCAAGAACGTCCTGTTCCCGCCAGGGGTGCCCAAGGCCCTGTACATCCTCGTCACGCCGATCGAGCTCATCTCGACGCTCGTCGTGCGGCCCTTCTCGCTCGCGGTGCGACTCTTCGCCAACATGCTGGCGGGCCACCTCCTGCTGGTGATCTTCGCGCTGCTGACTGCCTCGCTCATCCAGGCACAGACCAACCAGTTCCTGCTGGTGCCGGTCGGCCTGCTGCCCTTCGCCCTGCTGATGTTCCTCACGGCGTTCGAGATCTTGGTTGCGTTCCTCCAGGCGTACATCTTCACGGTGCTCACCGCGGTGTACATCGGCGGGGCGACGCACCCGGAGCACTGATCGGCAACGGTCACCACCACACCACCACCACACCCAGCAACAAGGAGAGCAACATGGAAGCCCTGACCAGGATCGCCAGCGCGGGTGCCCGCGCCGCGGCGGCAGCAGGAGAGTTCACCGCGGCCGAAGCCAAGGCCAACGCCGCCGCGCAGATGGCGGGCCTCGCCTACGGCCTCGCGGCCATCGGACCGGGCGTCGGCATCGGCATGATCTTCGGCAAGGCCATCGAGGCGATGGCGCGCCAGCCCGAGTCCGCCGGCATGGTCCGCACGACCATGTTCCTCGGCGTCGCCTTCACCGAGGCGCTCGCCCTCATCGGCTTCGTGGCGTTCATCCTCCTCAAGTTCGCCTGATGCTCGTCGTCACCGTGCGGCACGGCGCCCTCGTCGGCGTCCGCCTCTCCGCAGAGGAGGGCGGGCACGACTCCTCGACCGATGCGTCGGTCGAGGAGAAGGGAACTGGCCCGAACCCGATCGCACCGGAGGGCAAGGAGCTCGTCTGGGGTGCGGGGTCGTTCCTCGTGTTCCTCGTGCTGATGCGCCTGTTCCTCTTCCCGAGGCTCAGGCGCGGCATGGACGCCCGCTACTCGGCGATCCGCGGCGACCTCGAGTCGGCCGACGCGGTGCGCGACTCGGCCAAGGGCGACGTCGCGCGGTACGAGCTTCAGCTCGCGGAGGTTCGCGCGGAGGCCGCGGCACGCCTGGACGCCGCGCGGCAGGTGCTGGACACGGAGCGCTCGGCGCGCATCGCCGAGGCGAACGCACGGATCGCCGAGAAGCGGTCCGCCGCGGACGCGGCGCTCCAGCGCGAGCGCGATCAGGTTCGCGACCAGGTCGCAGCGGCGGTGGCACAGGTCACGCAGCGCGCCGCGCAGATCGCAGTGGGCAAGGCGCCCGACGCCGCAGTCGTCGAGCGCGCAGTGAGGGAGGTCATGTCGCGATGAGGTGGATCACGTTGCTCGCATCGGAGGACCCCACGGTCACGCACCATTGGCTGCTCCCCGAGACGCCCGAGATCATCTACGGCGGCCTCGCGTCGCTGATCGTGGTCTCGGCCCTGGTGAAGTTCGCCGGGCCGTCGATCAAGAAGGGCTTCGTCGGCCGGACCGAGCGGATCCAGAAGGAGATCGACGACGCGGCTTCGGCGAAGTCGCGCGCCGAGGACGATGCCCGCGGCATCCGCTCGGCGCTCGGCGACGTCGCCTCGGAGCGCGCGCGGATGCTGCAGGAGGCCGACCGCCAGGCGGAGGCGCTCCTCGCCGAGGGTCGTGCACGGATCGCCGCCGAGGTCGCCGACCTCGAGGCCAAGGCCGAGGCAGACATCGCCGCGGCGCGCGGCCGCAGTGCGGACGAGCTCCGCTCGCAGATCGCGGTGCTGGCGTCGCGCGCGACGCCGATCGTCGTCGAGGCGTCGCTCACCGACGCTGCGAGGAAGGACCTCGTCGAATCGTTCATCTCGGGCGTGGGAGCGGCACGATGAGCCGCGAGAAGATCGCCGCCTACGCCGGCGCAGTGGCGTCGATCGTCGAGGTCGAGGGACAGGCCGAGCGAACCGCCGACGAGCTGTTCCGTGTCGCGCGAGCGTTCGAGTCGAACGACCAGCTGCGCACGACGCTCTCTGACGCGACGATCCCGTCCGATCGCCGGCAGCAGGTCGTCGAGCAGCTGCTCGGCGGCCGTGCGAACGCCACCACGGTGCACGTCGTGGGCTTCCTCGTCGCCACCGGCAACGTCCGCGACCTCCCGGCGATCGTCGATTCGGTCGTCCAGCGCCTGGCACGCGGCCGCGACCAGCACGTCGCCGAGGTCCGCTCGGCAATCGCACTCACCTCCGAGCAGGAGCAGCGCCTCGCGGCCGCCCTCTCGAAGGCGACCGGGAAGACCGTCGACCTGAAGGTCGTCGTGGACCCCTCCGTGCTGGGCGGCCTCGTGGCCACCGTGGGTGACGAGGTCATCGACGGCACGGTGCGCTCCAGGCTCGACCAGTTGAAGACCCTGATCTGATCCCCGAAAGGACACACCAATGGCCGACATGACCCTTTCCGCGAGCGACATCGCGGCGGCGATCACCAAGGGACTCGAGGGCTACGTCCCCTCGGTCGAGGCCCGCACCGTCGGGCGCGTGACCGAGGTGGGCGATGGCATCGCCCGCGTGAGCGGGCTCCCGGACTGCGCCGTGAACGAGCTGCTCGAGTTCGAGGGCGGCGTCGTGGGCCTCGCGCTCAACCTCGACGAGGACTCGATTGGCGCCGTCGTGCTCGGCGACGCCGACTCGATCGAGGAGGGCCAGCCCGTGAAGGCGTCCGGCCGCATCCTCTCGGTGCCGGTGGGCGACGCGATGCTCGGACGCGTCGTCGACGCGCTCGGCAACCCGATCGACGGCAAGGGCGAGATCGTCGGCGCGCAGGCGCGCCGCGTCGAGGTCCAGGCCCCGGGCATCATGGGCCGCAAGCCCGTGCACGAGCCGCTGCAGACCGGCATCAAGGCGATCGACGCGATGACGCCGATCGGCCGCGGCCAGCGCGAGCTGATCATCGGCGACCGCAAGACCGGCAAGACCACGGTGGCGATCGACACGATCATCAACCAGCGCGGACTCGGCGTGAAGTGCATCTACGTCGCGATCGGCCAGAAGGGCTCGACCGTCGCACAGACCGTCGAGGTGCTCCGCCAGTTCGGCGCACTGGAGTACACCGTCGTGGTTGCGGCGCCGGCGTCCGACCCGGCGCCCTTCAAGTACCTCGCGCCGTACTCGGGCTGCGCCATGGGCCAGCACTGGATGGAGAACGGCGAGCACGCGCTCGTGGTGTACGACGACCTCTCGAAGCAGGCCGAGGCGTACCGCCAGATGTCGCTGCTCCTGCGCCGTCCGCCGGGCCGCGAGGCGTATCCCGGCGACGTGTTCTACCTGCACAGCCGCCTGCTCGAGCGCGCCGCGAAGCTGAGCGACGCGAAGGGTGCGGGGTCGCTGACCGCGCTGCCCGTGATCGAGACGAAGGCCGGCGACGTGTCGGCGTACATCCCGACCAACGTGATCTCGATCACCGACGGCCAGGTGTACCTGCAGGACAGCCTCTTCAAGTCGGGCGTGCGCCCGGCCGTCGACGTGGGCATCTCGGTGTCGCGCGTGGGCGGCGCCGCGCAGATCAAGGCCATGAAGAGCGTCTCGGGGACGCTCAAGCTCGACCTCGCGCAGTTCCGCGAGCTCGAGGCGTTCGCGACGTTCGGCTCCGAGCTCGACGCGGTGTCGAAGGCGCAGCTCGAGCGCGGCTACCGGCTCGTCGAATTGCTGAAGCAGTCGCTGAACAGCCCGATGCCCGTCGAGGAGCAGGTCGTGTCGATCTTCGCCGGCACGCGCGGCCACCTCGACGACATTCCGGTCGCCGACGTCCGTCGCTTCGAGGCCGAGCTGCTCGAGCACATGCGCACCCGTCACGGCGCCGTGCTCTCGGGCATCAGGCAGGACCCGAAGGCCGACGTGCCGAAGGACCTCGCCGACATCGTCAAGTCGTTCAAGGAGTCGTTCCGCCGTTCGACGGCGGGCGGCGCGGCGGACCCGACCAAGACCTCGGCCGGCGAGACGGGCGACGCCCGCAGCGCCAAGACGCTGGCCACGGAGTAGCCAGATGGCAGGCGGCCAGGAGCGCATCCTGCGCGGGCGCATCCGCTCGGTGCAGGCGACCAAGAAGATCACGCGCGCGATGGAGCTCATCGCGGCGTCGCGGATCGTCAAGGCACAGCAGCGCGTCTCCGCGGCCGTCCCCTACAGCGAGCGCATCACCGAGGTGGTGAAGGACCTCGCCGCCGGGTCGAGCGGGACGGACTCACCGTTCCTCGCCCCGCGGCCGGAGATCAAGACGACGTGCTACGTCGCGATCACGGCCGACCGCGGCCTGTGCGGCGGCTACAACGCCGGCGTGCTCCGGGCGACGGAGGGCGAGATCAAGGCCGACGTGCTGCGCAGCCGCGGCTACCTCGTCATCCCCGTCGGCCGCAAGGCGGAGGGCTACTTCCGCTTCCGCGGCTACACCCTCGGCCGTTCGTTCTCGGGCTTCAGCGACGCGCCGTCGTACGCCGACGCGAAGTCCATCGGCGAGTACGCGGCGTCGCTCTACCTGAGCGGCGAGGTGGACCGGGTCGAGCTGGTGTACACGCGGTTCATCTCCGCGGGCTCGCAGGAAGTCGTCCGCAGGCCGCTGGTTCCCCTGGGCGAGGAGGTCGTGTCCGGCGGCGACGGCAGGTCGGCGTCGGGGGCCTCGTACGAGTTCGAGCCGGGCCCGGAGAAGATCCTCGAGACCCTGCTGCCGCGCTACGTCGAGGCCCGCATCTACGCGGCGCTCCTCAACGCCGCGGCGAGCGAGCACGCGTTCCGCCAGCGCGCGATGAAGTCGGCGACGGACAACGCCGAGGAGCTGATCAAGAACCTGTCGCGCGTCATGAACCGCGCGCGCCAGGACTCGATCACCACCGAGATCATGGAGATCGTCGGGGGCGCCGAGGCGCTCTCGGCCAACTGACAGGAGCAGACATGAGCACAGCAACGCAGACCGCATCCAAGGAAGGCCGGGTCGTCGCGATCGCCGGCCCGGTGATCGACGTCGAGTTCCCCCGTGGCGCGCTCCCCGAGCTGAACCACGCGCTCGAGTTCACCGTCACCGTCGACGGCCAGCCCGTCAGCGTGCTCGCCGAGGTGGCGCAGCAGCTGGGCGGCAGCCGCGTGCGCGCGGTGTGCATGAAGCCGACCGACGGCCTCAGGCGCAACACCCCCGTGCGCAGCCTCGGCCGCGGCATCTCGGTGCCGGTCGGCGACAAGACGCTCGGGCACGTGTGGAACGTGTGGGGCGAGTGCCTCGACGGCGACAACGCCGAGTTCGCCTCGGCGGAGCGCTGGGAGATCCACCGCTCGGCCCCGGACTTCGCGGCCCTCGAGCCGAGCCGCCGCATGTTCGAGACGGGCATCAAGGTCATCGACCTCCTCACCCCGTACCTCGCCGGCGGCAAGATCGGCCTCTTCGGCGGCGCGGGCGTGGGCAAGACCGTGCTCATCACCGAGATGATCAACCGCGTGGCGTCCAACCACGGCGGCGTGTCGGTGTTCGCCGGCGTCGGCGAGCGCACCCGTGAGGGCACCGACCTCCGCATCGAGATGGAGGAGTCGGGCGTGTTCGAGAAGGCCGCCCTGGTCTTCGGCCAGATGGACGAGCCGCCGGGCGTGCGCCTGCGCGTCGCCCTCTCGGCCCTCACGATGGCCGAGTACTTCCGCGACGTGCGCAACCAGGACGTGCTGCTGTTCGTCGACAACATCTTCCGCTTCGTGCAGGCGGGCTCCGAGGTCTCGACGCTGCTCGGCCGCATGCCGTCGGCGGTGGGCTACCAGCCGACGCTCGCGGACGAGATGGGGCAGCTGCAGGAGCGGATCACCTCCACCCGCGGCCGCTCGATCACGTCGCTGCAGGCCGTGTACGTGCCGGCGGACGACTACACCGACCCGGCGCCGTTCACGACCTTCACCTTCCTCGACGCGACGACCGAGTTGTCGCGCCAGATCGCGTCGCTCGGCATCTACCCGGCGGTCGACCCGCTGGCGTCGACCTCGACGATCCTCACGCCCGAGGTCGTCGGCGACCGCCACTATGCCGTCGCCCGCCGCGTGCAGGAGATCCTCCAGCGCTACAAGGAACTGCAGGACATCATCGCGATCCTCGGACTCGACGAGCTGTCGGAGGAGGACCGCCTGACGGTCGCCCGCGCCCGCAAGGTGCAGCGGTTCCTCTCGCAGCCGTTCTTCGTCGCCGAGGTGTTCACCGGCGTCAAGGGCGAGTACGTGAAGACCGAGGAGACCGTCGAGAGCTTCGAGGCGATCATCAAGGGCGAGCTCGACGAGGTGCCGGAGCAGGCGTTCCTCAACGTCGGAGGCGTCGAGCAGGTGCTCGCGAAGGCGAAGGCCCTGCAGGAGTCCGCAGCCTGATGGCGGGCGACGGCCGGCTCCGCGTCGAGGTGGTCTCGCCCGAGCGGACCCTCTTCTCGGGCGACGCGACGCAGGTCGTCACCCGCACGATGGACGGGGGCGAGATCGCGTTCCTCCCCGGGCACATCGCGTTCCTCGGTGCGCTCGTCGAGAACCACACGCGCATCCACCTCGCCGACGGCACGGTGCAGGACGTGGCGGTGCACGGCGGATTCGTGGAGGTCGCGCCGGACCACGTGACGGTCCTGTCCGACGCAGCCGAGCTGGCCCAGCAGATCGACGTCGAGCGCGCCCGCCGTGCGCGCGAGCGCGCCGAGCAGGCGCTCCGTGCCGGCCACGACGCCGAGACGGAGTCGGCGCTCCGTCGGGCGCACGCGAGGCTCGCCGCCGTCGGCGGCCTCGACCCCGCCCAGCACTAGCAGTGCCGCGCCCGCTGCCGTTCGGCGCCGCGCTCGTCACGGGAGCGTCCAGCGGCATCGGCGAGGAGATGGCGCACGTCCTCGGGCGCGCGGGCGTGCCGATGGTGGTCGTCGCGCGGCGCGCCGAGCGACTCGAGCGTCTCGCCGCGACCTATCCGGACGTCGAGGTGCTCCCCGCGGACCTCCTGACGGCAGACGGCGTGGCGGCGGTGGTCGCGCGCATCCGTGACGGAGCGAGGCGGCCGATCGACCTCGTCGTGAACAACGCAGGGTTCGGCACGTCGGGTCCGATGCACCGCGCCGACCCCGACCGGTTGGCGGACGAGATCCGGCTGAACGTGCTGGCGCTCACCCTCATCGGGCACGCGGCGGTGAACGCGATGCTCCCGCGGAGGAGGGGCTGGCTGCTGAACGTGTCGAGCGTCGCCAGCTTCCAGGCGAACCCCGGGCTGGCGGTGTACTCGGCGACGAAGGCGTACGTCACCAGCCTGTCCGAGGCGCTGCACGAGGAGGTGCGGGGCACGGGCGTCGTGGTGACGGCGCTCTGTCCGGGCCTCACGCGCACCGAGTTCCAGTCGATCTCGAACACCTCGGGCTTCGAGTCCGTGTTTCCGTCGTTCGCGTGGACGTCCGTGGGGCTCGTCGCCCGCGCCGGCCTCCGCGGAGCCGCCCGCGGCAGGACGCTCGTCGTCCCCGGTGCGCTCTACAAGGTGCTGGTCGCGGTGTCCGGTGCGCTGCCCCGATCGCTCACCCGCCGCCTGTCGCGCACGATCTCCCGCCGCTGACGCGGCGCGTCACTCGGTTTCGTCGGTGAAGTACGCCGAGATCCGGTCGTGCCGGTGGTGGGTGTCGATGTAGCGGATCGTGCCCGAGCGCGAGCGCATGACGAGGCTGTGCGAGCGGGCCCCGTACGAGTCGTAGCGGATGCCGTGCAGCAGCTCGCCGTCGGTGACGCCGGTCGCGGCGAAGAAGGCGTCGTTGCCCCGGACGAGGTCGTCGATGTCGAGGACGCGGGTGAGGTCGTAGCCCTGTGCCAGGGCGGCGGTCCGCTCCGCGTCGTTGCGCGGGTGCAGGCGGCCGAGGATCTGCCCGCCGAGCGACTTGAGTGCGGCGGCGGCGACGACGCCCTCCGGCGTGCCGCCGATGCCCATCAACAGGTCGACGCCCACCTCGGGCGAGGCGGCGGCGATGGCCGCGAAGATGTCGCCGTCGCTGATGAGCCGGATGCGCGCCCCGGTCGACCGCACCTCGGCGATGAGCTCGTTGTGGCGGTCCCGCTCGAGGATGATGACGGTCACCTCGCTGACGAGCTTGCGCATCGCGCGGGCGACCTCCTTGACGTTGCGGGTGGGGGAGGCGTCGAGGTCGATCGCCGACGCCGCCTCGGCGCCGGTCGCGATCTTCTCCATGTAGGTGCACGGGCCGGGGTTGAACATGGCCCCGCGCTCCGCGACTGCGATCACCGACAGGGCGTTGCCGCGGCCCATCGCGGTGAGCGTGGTGCCGTCGATCGGGTCGACGGCGACGTCGGTGACCGG
This sequence comes from Acidobacteriota bacterium, assembly GCA_018969685.1. Classification (GTDB taxonomy): domain Bacteria; phylum Actinomycetota; class Acidimicrobiia; order Acidimicrobiales; family Ilumatobacteraceae; genus UBA3006. The sequence continues at coordinate 13,278 of JAGWXX010000051.1, forward strand.
CGACGAGCCGTTGCCGACCCGCTCGCCGTTGTACAGCATCGGCGCCTCGTCCTTCTCTCCCTCGCCGATGACGACGATGCCGTCCATGTTGACGGTGTCCAGCACGTTGCGCATCGCGTCGACTGCGGCGCCGTCGGCCCTGTTCTTGTCGCCGCGCCCGACCCAGCGCGCGGCCGACAGAGCCGCCGACTCCGTCACGCGGACGAGTTCCATGGCGAGGTTGCGGTCGGGCCGCTCGCGGGATGGCATCGCCACGAAACCTAGTGGCTGACGGCGCAGCGCCTGAAACGATGTAGCGTGCCGGACGTGGGGGAATGGAATCCGAGGGATCCCGACGCGGACACCGTGCGGTACGACCTGTCCGAGTGGAGCGTCGACGAGCGCGCCGACGCGACCGAGGCGTTCGCAGAGGCGGAGATCGCCCACGCGTGGGATGGGAGCGAATTGCTCGTCTCGGCCGCGGACGAGTCGCGCGCCGACGCCGTGCTCGACGAGCTCGAGGACTCCTTCGACGACGATGAAGACGACGAAGACGACGACGGTGCATCGGGACTGACCGAGTACGACCTCGAGGACCTGTCCGACTCGGATCGTGCGCGACTGACCGAGATGCTCGACACCCTCGACATCGGCTACCGGTGGGAGGGCGACGTCATGGTCGTCCAGGAGGCCCACGAGGACGTCGTCGAGTCGTGCCTGCGCACCATCGACGGCCGCGACGTGGAGATCGTCGAGGAGGACTAGCGGGCTCCGCTCTGCGGAGGGGCGGTCCACCGGTTAGACACCGTGTCCATGCACCCGGACGACGGCGCGACGGTCCTCGCCAGCCTGGTCGTCTGGCACTCGCGCCCGTACACGCCGACGCGGCGGCTCGCCCTCGGCGACGTGGACCTGCCGGTCGAGCCCGCGCCGGGCCTCGGCGGCATCCTGCTCGGCGGGATCGTCGCGGCGCACCTGCCGGGGGTCGACGAGGAGCTCGTGCCCGACGTGCACCGGCTGCTGCACCAGGTCGAGCGCGGCGAGCGCGTCGTGCAGCCCCGCCTGCGCCACCGGTTCCAGGCGGACCGCCACGGACTCGCGCGGAGCGTGCACCAGCTGGTCGGCGACGGCGACCGCGTGCGGTTCGTCTTCGACGAGAAGGACTCGCCGCTGCAGCAGGTGCTCGCGTCGGTGTACGTGCTGGAGCGGCTCGACCAGTCGGTGCGACGGCGGCTGGCGTCGCTGCTCGCGCGCGCGATGACGTGGCGCGGCCCGCTCGACGA
>JAGWXX010000052.1 GCA_018969685.1 Acidobacteriota bacterium
TCGCGTCGTTGTGGCTCCGCGCCATCTCGGCCAGCCAGAGGTCGTTGCACAGCGCGGCGCGGACGCCGCGGACCTTGTTCGCGGCGATCTGCTCGCCCTGGCCGCTGCCGCCGAGCACGATGCCCACTTCCGCGCGGCCGTCGCGCACCGCGCGCGCCACCGCGGCGCATATCGGCGGGTAGTCCACGCTCTCGGTCGATCCCGTGCCGAAGTCGACGACCTCGTGACCGCGCGCCCGGAGCAGGCCGATGAGGTGGGACTTGAGGTCGTAGCCCGCATGGTCGGAGCCGATGGCGACGCGCGGGCTCATCGGTCGCGAGCCTACGCCAGCCCCCGAACGGCGGCCTCCGCGGGGCCATCGGTAGCGTCTCCGTCCGTGGTCGACCCGCGCACCCCGGTGGTGGTGGGGGCCGCACAGGTGCTGCAGCGCACCGACGACCTCGCCAAGGCCCTGGGCCCGATCGACCTGATGGCACGTGCGGTCCGCGAAGCGGTCGCGGACTCCGGCGCAACCGTCGCGACGGCCGACGAGGTCACCGTCGTGCGGTCCTTGTCGACGCGCGACCGGAACCCCGCACAGGCCGTCGCGCGGCGGGCCGGCATCGCTGCCGCCCGACACGGGCTCACGCCGCACGGCGGGAACTCGCCGCAGTGGCTGGTCAACGACGCGGCGTCGCGCATCGCCGCGGGCGAGCTCGACTGCGTCGTGCTCACCGGGGGCGAGTCCGCGCGTTCCCGGCGCCGCGCGAAGGCCGAGGGGGCCGACCTGCCGTGGATGACCGACGACGAGTCGGATGCGCCGCCCGTTGCGGTCGGCGACGACGTCGGCCTCAGCCATCCGGCCGAGATCGCCGCGCGCATCGTGCTGCCCATCGAGATCTACCCGATGTTCGACGTCGCGCTGCGCGCCGAGGCAGGCACGGGCATCGACGCGCACCGCGCGCGGATCGCGGAACTGTGGTCGCGGTTCAGCATCGTGGCGGCGCGCAATCCGTCCGCGTGGTCGCGCACGGCGATGACCGCCGGGCAGATCGCCGATCCCGGGCCGGGCAACCGGATGGTGGGCTTCCCGTACACGAAGTCGATGAACGCCAACAACGACGTCGACATGGCGGCGGCGCTCGTGCTGTGCTCTGCCGATCGCGCCGAGGCGCTCGGCATCCCGCGCGACCGGTGGGTCTTCCCCGTGTCGGGCGCCGACTGCAGGGAGCACCAGTACGTCTCGCACCGGTGGTCGTTCACGCGGCTGCCCGCCGTCGAGCTCGGCGCGCGCACCGCGCTCGGGCTCGCCGGGCTCTCGGCGGCCGAGGTCGGGCTCGTCGACCTCTACTCGTGCTTCCCCTCGATCGTGCAGCTCGGGTGCGCGGCGATCGGCATCGACCCGTCGCGCGAGCCGACGGTGACGGGCGGGCTCTCGTTCGCGGGCGGGCCGTTCAACAACTACTCCATGCACGCGATCGCGACGATGGTCGCGCTCATCCGCGAGGGACGCTCGCCGCACGGGTTCGTGTGGGCCAATGGCGGCTACGCCACCAAGCACTCGTTCGGCGTCTACGCGGCGTCGCCCGCGCCGTGGCGCCACGCGTCGCCGCAGGCCGAGATCGACGCGATGCCGTCGCGGGCCCTCGCGACGGGGGCCGATGCCGCCGGAGGCGCGACCGTCGAGGCGTACACCGTCGTGCACGGACGGGATGGGCGGCCTTCGCGCGCGATCGCCGCGGTGCGCACGCCGGACGGGGCACGGGCCTGGGCGACGAGCGACGACGAGGCGCTCGGCGGCGCGATGTGCGGCGAGGAATGGGTCGGGCGTCCGGTGCGGGTGACGCAGGACGGGGGGCTGCTCGCGTGACCGACACCTTTCCCCGGCAGCACGCGCGGACCCAGCGGTTCAGCCTCGGCGAGCCGCGCACCATCGCGGTGTCGTCCGACGGCTCGACGGTGCTGTTCCTCCGGTCGGCCGGCGGGGAAGACCCGGTGACGTCGCTGTGGAGGCTCGACGTCGCGACCGGCAACGAGACGTGCGTGGCCGACGCCACCGCCCTGTCGACCGGCGGCGGCGACTCGCCCGCCGAGCGCGCGCGCCGCGAACGGGCGCGCGAGGCCGCGCGCGGCATCGTCGGCTACTCGTGCACGGCCGATGCGTCGGTCGCCGCCTTTCTGCTCGCCGGCACCCTCTACCGCTGCGACACGAGCAGCGCGACGTGCATCCCGCTCGCCGACGGACCGTTCGCCGATCCGCAGGTGTCGCCCGACGGCCGGATGGTCGCCGCGGTGCGCGGACAGGCACTGGTGCTGATCGACGGCTCCGTCGCTGACGGGGCAGAGCGAGTGACGGTGCTCGCCGACGACCCGTCGCCGGACGTCGCATGGGGCCTCGCTGAGTTCGTCGCCGCAGAGGAGATGGGCCGACAGCGGGGGTTCTGGTGGTCGCCCGACGGCTCGGCCATCGCGGCGTGCAGGGTCGACGAATCGGGGGTGGCGCGCGCGTGGGTCGCGGACCCCGCGTCGCCCACGACCGCGCCGTCCGTGCACCGCTACCCCTTCGCCGGCACGGCGAACGCCGAGGTCGAGATGCACCTCATCGACGTCGCGGGGGCGAGCCGCGGTGCAGCGCGTCGCATCGACTGGGACCGGTCGGCACTGCCCTACCTCGCGCGCGCGTCGTGGGGGCGCGGCGGGCTCGTGGCGACCGTGCAGTCGCGCGACCAGCGCCGCACCGTGGTCCTGCGCGTCGACCCGGTGCGCGCGACGTCCACCGTGCTCGCCACGATCGACGACCCGCACTGGGTGGAGCTCGTGCCCGGCGTGCCCGCGCTGGACGGCGACGGACGGCTGTTCACGTGCGAGGAGCGCGGGGGCGCGCGGGCGCTGGTCGTCGACGGTGCCGCAGTGACGCCGCCGTCCCTGCACGTGCGGCACGTGACGGTCGTCGACGGCGTCGCGGTCGTCGTGGCGACGCCCGACGACGATCCCTGCGCGACGCACGCGTGGCGCTGGCGCGACGGCCGGCTCGAGCAGCTCACGTCGGGGGCGTGCACCACGTCGGCCGCGGCGGGTGGCGGCACCGTGGTCGTGCGCACCACCTCGCTCGGCGCCGCAAAGGCCGACGTGCGCGTGGCCGGCGGACCCGTGCTGGCGAACCTCGCGGCGGAGCCGCTCGTGGACCCGCGCCCGGTGCTGCACCGCACCGGTCCGCGCGGCATCGCGACGGCGATCCTGCTCCCGTCGCAGCACGACGGCGGCCCGCTGCCCGTGCTGTTCGACCCCTACGGCGGACCCCACGCGCAGCGCGCCGTGCACTCGCGCACGGCGTTCGCGACGTCGCAGTGGTTCGCCGACCAGGGCTTCGTCGTCGTGGTCGCCGACGGCCGCGGCACGCCGGGGCGCGGCACGGAGTGGGAGCGCGCCGTCGCCGGCGACCTCGCGGGGCCGGTGCTCGAGGACCAGCTCGCGGTGCTCGACGAGCTCCCGCGGCTCTGTCCGTTCGCCGACACGTCGCGCACGGCGATCAGGGGTTGGAGCTTCGGCGGCTACCTCGCAGCACTCGCCGTGCTGCGCGCACCGGACCGCTTCCACGCTGCGGTCGCAGGCGCGCCGGTCACCGACTGGTCGCTCTACGACACGCACTACACCGAGCGGTACCTCGGCGATCCCGCGGCGTCCCCCTCCGCCTACCGGTCGTCGTCGCTGCTGGACGACGCGGCGTCGCTGCGGCGCCCCCTGCTGCTGATCCACGGCCTCGCCGACGACAACGTGCTCGTCGCGCACACCGTGCGGCTGTCGTCGGCCCTGCTGGCAGCCGGTGCGCCGCACGAGACGCTGCTGTTGTCGGGCGTCACGCACATGACCCCGCAGGAAACGGTGGCCGAGAACCTGCTGGTCCACCAGCTCGCCTTCCTCCGCCGGTCGCTCGGCGTCAGCGCGCGGTAGCCGCCCCCGCACGTCGGCCGAGCGCCACGCGGTCGCGGCCGGCGAGGTCGGGGCGGATCGCCACGTCCACGAAGCCGCCCGCATCCAGCAGCTCGGCGACGGCCGGGCCCTGCGTCCAGCCGATCTCGAGCACCAGCCAGCCGCGCGGTGCGAGCCACGCTTCCGCGCCCGCGACGATCTCGCGGACCGCATCCAGGCCGTCGGCACCGGAGTACAGCGCCCCGAGCGGCTCCCACGTGCGCACCGACTCGTCCACCTCCGGATCGCCCTCCGCGACGTACGGCGGGTTCGACACCGCGACGTCGACCGCGCCGCGGAGGCCGTCGGGCAGCGCCGACCACCACGAACCCTCGTGCAGCTCGACGCCCTGCCCCGCGCGCCCGAGTCCGGCGAGGTTGGCGCGCGCGACGTCGAGCGCGGCGGGCGACGCATCGGTGAGCACGGTGCGCACCGGGACGGGGTGCAGCTCGCGCGCGATGGACAGTCCGATCGCGCCGCTGCCCGTGCCCAGGTCGACGGCCGTCGCACCGGGGCCAGCCGCGCGCACGAGGTCGATCGCGGTCCCGGCGACCACCTCCGTCTCCGGCCGCGGGATGAGGACGCGCCGGTCGACGAGCAGGTCGAGCCGGCGGAACGGCCACGAGCCGAGCACGTACTGCAGCGGTTCGCCTGCGCAGCGGCGGCGCACCATGGCGTGGACGGCGGCGGCCATGGCCGTGCGCACCGCCTGGTCGCGCGACGCGGCGAGCTCGGCGGCGGAGAACCCGCCGGCCTGCTCGCAGATCCACCGCGCCTCGCGCGGATCGCCGAGCGCAGCCGACGTCTCGGCGAGCAGCTCGGCCCAGGTGACCGCGGCGCCGTCGCTCACCCCGCGGCCAGCTGCTCCAACTGGTAGTGCATCGTGAGCGCATCGATCACCGGGTCGACGTTGCCGGCCAGCACGTCCTGCAGCTGGTACAGGGTGAAGCCGATCCTGTGGTCGGTGACCCGGTTCTCCTTGTAGTTGTACGTGCGGATCTTCTCTCCGCGCCCGCCCTTGCCCACCTGCGCGCGCCGCTCGGCCGACATCTTCTCGGCCTGCTCGTCCTCGCGCTGCTTCAGCAGGCGCGCCCGCAGCACCGTCATGGCGCGCAGGCGGTTCTGCAGCTGGCTTCGCTCGTCCTGCATCGCGACCACGATGCCCGACGGCCTGTGGGTGATCCGCACCGCCGAGTCGGTCGTGTTGACGCCCTGGCCGCCCGGCCCGCTGGCGCGGTAGACGTCGATCTGCAGGTCCTTCTCGTCGATGTGGACGTCGACCTCCTCGGCCTCCGGCAGCACCATCACCGTCGCCGACGACGTGTGGATGCGGCCCTGGTTCTCGGTGATCGGCACGCGCTGCACCCGGTGCGGGCCGCCCTCGAAGCGCAGCCGGGTCCACGCCGTCTCGCCCTTCACCATCATGGTCACCTGGTTGACGCCGCCCATCGGGGAGCCGTCGATCGACAGCACCTCGACCGACCAGCCGTTTCGCTGGGCGAACGCCGAGTACATGTCGAACAGCTCGCGCGCGAAGAGGTTCGCCTCCTCGCCGCCCTCCGCGCCGCGGATCTCGACGATCACGTTCTTCCCGTCGTTCGGGTCGGGCGGCAGCAGCAGCACCTTCAGGCGCTCCTCCAGCTCGGCGATGCGCGTGCGCGACGCGTCCAGCTCGGCCTCGAGCTGCTCGCGGTCGGCGCCGGCCGCGTCGGCGAGCAGCTCGCGCGCCGCGTCGGCGTTGCCCACCGCGCCGCGGTACTCGCGGATGCACGCGACGAGCGGACCCTGCTGCTTGTAGCGGCGCGACGCATCGCGCAGCTTGGCCTGGTCGCCGAGGACCTCGGGGCTGGCGAGACTCGCCTCGAGGGCCTCGTAGTCGGCCTCGATCTGGGCGAGCCTCTCGATCACTCCGACAGGCTACGGGCGCGGCGTCACGCCGTCCGTGGCACCTCGACGAACGACGCGGCCGGACGCACCATCGCGGCGAGCGCCGACATCGTCGCGGTCACGTTGCCCTCGCGCACCGCGACCACGAGCCGCGCGCCCGGCGACTCGCGGAGCCGGGCGTCGATGGCGAACGGCACCGCGCCGGGGTCGGCACCTGCCGCGCACACCACGACCACCGGACCGCCGTCAGTCGAGGTTCCCGTGGCGACGCACGGCTCGTCGATCGTCATGCCGCCGCGCGGATGGGGCGGCTCGGCGGGCGACAGCGCCGCCGCGCCGACGACCGACGGGTGGGCGAGCACGCGGCACCGCAGCAGGCGCGCGGATGCCAGCCTCGCGAACGGGTGGCCGCCGTCGCCGCCGCCGCGCAGCGCGCGCACGGACGCGACGACCTCGCGCAGCGACTCCTCGGGGTCGCGGGCCGCGTGCACGAGGCCGTAGGTCTCGCGGTCGATCGCACCGACGCCGACGTCGAGCCGCGGCTCGTCGCCTCCCACGATTCGGCACACTTCGAGGCCGAGCACCTCGCCGCTCAGCACGCCGTGCTCGCGCACCGGCTCGGCGCCGCACCGCTCGATCGCCGCGGCGAACGGCTCGTGCGCGGCCGGCACCGTCGAGCGCGGAGCCGGCGCGTGGGGCTCGGTCCGCAGGACGTCACCGCCCGAGACCTCCCACACCGCGACGTCCAGACCCGTGAGGCGCCGTGCGACGCGGCCGAGCGGCGGCTCGCCGACGAGGTGCAAGGGCAGGCCCGGCGACCTCCTCGCCCACCACAGCACTGCGGCATCGGCCGCCGACGGTCCGTCGATCCATGCAGCGACGCCGTCGCTGCCCGCCAGCGCGGCGCCACGACCGAATTCGACGTCGTCCACGATCTCGCCGAGCGGCAGGCGCGGCGCGACCGCGCGCACCTTGACGGCCGCGAGCCGGCGGGCGGCGTCGCCGTCCTGCACCGCGCTACGCGCCCGGCTGCTTGGCGATCTCGGCGAGGAACTCGTCGTTGTTCTTGAACGTCCGCAGGCGGTCCATCAACAGCTCGAGCCCCGGCGCGGCGTTGCCGTCCGCGGCGAGGCCCGACAGCACGCGACGGAGCTTCCAGACCATCTGCAGCTGCTTGCGGTCGAACAGCAGCTCCTCGTGGCGGGTGCTCGACGCGTCGACGTCGATGGCCGGGTAGATCCGCCGCTCCGCGACCTTGCGGTCGAGGCGCAGCTCCATGTTGCCGGTTCCCTTGAACTCCTCGAAGATCGCGTCGTCCATGCGGCTGTTCGTCTCGACGAGCGCCGTGGCGAGGATGGTGAGGCTGCCGCCCTCCTCGACGTTGCGCGCCGCGCCAAAGAACTTCTTCGGCGGGTACAGCGCGCCGGCGTCGATGCCGCCCGACATGATGCGGCCGGTCGCCGGCGCCGCGAGGTTGTAGGCGCGCGAGAGCCTGGTGATGCCGTCGAGGATGATGACGACGTCCCTGCCCATCTCGACCATGCGCTTGGCCTTCTCGATCGTCATCTCGGCGACGATCGTGTGCTCCTCGCTCGGCCGGTCGAAGGTGGAGGCGATGACCTCGCCCTTCACCGTGCGGCGCATGTCGGTGACCTCCTCGGGCCGCTCGTCGATGAGCAGCACGATCAGGTTCACCTCGGGGTGGTTCTTCTCGATCGCGGACGCGATGGTCTTCATGACCGTCGTCTTGCCGGCCTTCGGCGGCGACACGATCATCCCGCGCTGGCCCTTGCCGATCGGCGCGATCAGGTCGATGATGCGCGCGGTCATGTTCGCCGGGTCGCCCGCGCTCTCGAGCACGAGCTTCGAATCGGGGAACAGGGGCGTGAGGTCCTCGAACCGGGGGCGGCCCTTCACCTTGTCGGCCGGCGCGCCGTTGACGGTGCGCACCTCGAGCAGCGCCGGGTTCTTCTCGCCGCGCGCCGCGGGCTTCGACACGCCGGTGACATGGTCGCCCTTGCGGAGGCCGTACTGCCGGGTGAGGCGGACCGACACGTACGAGTCGTCGCGGCTGGGCAGGTAGCCGCGCACGCGCAGGAACCCGTAGCCCTCGTCGCGGAGGTCGAGGTAGCCCGACACGTCGACCGGCTCGGTGCTCAGCGGCTCGGTGCTCGCGACCTCGTCGTCGATCTCGTAGCGGTCGGAGCCCTGCGGGCCCTCGTCGCGGATGCCGCGACCGGTTCCGCCGCCGCGGCGGCGGCGCCGGTTGCGGTTGCGGTTGCCGTCGCCGCCGTCACGGTCGCGCGGGCCTCCGTCGCGCTGCCCGCCCGAGCGCTGCTGCCCGCCGGAGCGCTGCTGCGGCCGCCTCGCGGCGTCGGGGATGGGCGTGCCCTCGTGCTCGGCGAGCTCGATCTCCCACTCGGAGAGCGGCTCACCGGCCGCAGCGCGACCCGTCTTGGTTGGTTCGGTGCCTTCAGTGGACACGATTCCTGCTTTCATGCGCCGCAACGGGCGGCAGCGTCCGAGGTTCGCGGAATTCCCGATCCGGGCGACCGGCGATGGTCCTCGTGTGGAGGGAGGTCACCGTGCGAACTCGGCGGTGGCCACTCGCGGGCGCCAGGGGCCTGCGGCCCGGGGCAATCAGGAGCGTCGCCCGCAGTGCGGGGACGGGTGCATGGTAGCCGTGGCGGGGCGCCTCGGCAACGCTCCCCGGCTAGCGGCTGCGGTGCGACGACACGAACGCCTCGATCGCCGCGAGGTCGTTGGGCAGCACCACCGTGCGCTCCGGCCGCTCGAGCAGGTCGGCGAGGTGCGCGGGCAGCGCGGGGCGCACGCCGGTGGCGCGCTCGACCGCGTCGGGGAACTTCGCGGGGTGCGCGGTGGCGAGCGTGACCACGTCGCCGTCGCCGCACGCGGGGGCCGCCGCGATGCCGACCGCCGTGTGCGGATCGACGAGCACGCCCGTCTCGGCGTGGACCTTCGCGATCGTCGCCAGCGTGTGCGCGTCGTCGCAGCGACCCGCGCGGAACACGGGTGCGATCCACTCGTCCCACTGCGCGTCCGACACCGACAGGGCGCCGTCCGCGCGGAACGCGCGCATCTGCACGGCGGTCGCCGCACCGTCGCGGCCGTTCATCTCGAAGAGCATCCGCTCGAAGTTCGACGAGACCTGGATGTCCATGCTGGGGCTGAGCGTCGGCACGACGCCGAGCGCCTCCATGCGGCGCGTCTCGAAGAAGCGGGTGAGGATGTCGTTCGAGTTCGACGCGACGACGAGCCGCTCGACGGGCGCGCCGAGCCGGCGCGCGATCCAGCCGGCGAGGACGTTGCCGAAGTTGCCCGTGGGGACGCTGAACGACGCCGGACGGCCGAGGGCCTCGAGTGCCGTGACGTAGTAGACGACCTGCGCCATGACGCGCGCCCAATTGATCGAGTTCACCGCGGACAGCGAGTTCGCCTCTCGGAACGGGGCGTCGTTGAACATCGCCTTGACGAGGTCCTGGCAGTCGTCGAAGGTGCCCTCGACGGCGACGGTCGCGACGTTCGGCGAGTCGACGGTGGTCATCTGGCGGCGCTGCACCTCGCTGACGCGCCCGTGCGGGTAGAGCACGACGATGTCGACGCTGGCGCAGCTGCGGACCGCCTCGATCGCCGCGCTGCCCGTGTCGCCGCTGGTGGCCGCGACGATGGTGACGCGCCTCCCCTCGGCGGCGAGGACGTGGTCGAAGAGACGGCCGATCAGCTGCATCGCGACGTCCTTGAACGCGAGCGTCGGGCCGTGGAACAGCTCGAGCAGGTGGTGGCGCGGCCCGATCTGCACGAGCGGCGCCACCTCGGGGACGCGGAAGGACGAGTACGCCTCGCGGCACAGCCGGAGGAAGGTGTCGGGGTCGATGGAGCCGCCGACGAACGGCTGCATCACCGCTGCCGCGCGGCCGGCGTAGCCGTCGCCCCCGGCGGCCAACGCGGGCCACGAGTCGGGCACATAGAGGCCACCGTCGACGGCGAGGCCCGCCAGCAGCACCTCGGAGAACCCGAGCACCGGCGCGGCGCCGCGCGTCGAGACGTACTGCATCAGCGCGTTCCGTCCGGTTCCCGGCCGCTCACTCGGGGATGACGCGGAGGATGCCGCCGACGTGCGCGACCACGTCGAGCCCGGCGAGCTCGGCGAGGCAGCGCTGCACCGCGGCCTCGTTGGCGTCGTGCGTGAGGAAGACGAGGCGCGCGCCGGTGCCCGCCCCCTCCTGCTCTGCCGCGCGGATGCTGACCGCGTTGTGCGCGAAGACTCCGGTCACAGCGTGGAGCACGCCCGGCTCGTCGACCACCTCGAGCGGGATCAGGTACTCGCAGGAGAGCTCGGACATCGGCCTGACCTTCGGTGCGACCAGCGCGCCGATCGACGCGTGCGCGCCGCGCACGAGGTTGATCGCCGCGTCGATGACGTCGCCGAGCACCGACGAGGCCGTCGGGCCGCCGCCGGCGCCCCGGCCGTAGAACATCAGCGACCCCGCCGCGTCGCCGTCGACGACGACCGCGTTGAACGAGTCGCGCACGCTGGCGAGCGGGTGGGTGCGCGGCACCATCGCGGGGTGCACGCGCACCGACACGGAGTGCGTGCCGCGGTCGTGCTCGGCCACGCCGAGCAGCTTCACCTCGTAGCCGAGGCGCCTCGCCATGGCGATGTCGGCCGGCGCGACGCGCGAGATGCCCTCCGTGTGCACGTCGGAGGCGGTGACCGACTGGCCGAATGCGATCGACGCGATGATCGCGATCTTCGCCGCGGCGTCGTGCCCGTCGACGTCCGCGGACGGGTCGGCCTCCGCAAAACCGAGGCGCTGCGCCTCGGCCAGGGCGTCGGCGTAGGCGGCGCCGTCCTCGGTCATCTTCGTGAGGATGTAGTTGGTCGTGCCGTTGACGATGCCGAGGACGCGGCGGATCGGCTCGCCGCGCAGCGACTCGCGCAGCGGACGGATGAGGGGGATGCCGCCGCACACCGCGGCCTCGAACAGCAGGTCGGTGCCGGCCGCGTCGGCCGCGGCGAAGAGCTCGGCGCCGTGCGCCGCGATGAGCGCCTTGTTCGCCGTGACGACGGGCTTGCCCGCCGCGAGCGCCGCGAGGATCGCGCGCCGCGCCGGCTCGATGCCGCCCATCAGCTCGACCACGAGGTGCACCGACGGATCCCCGACGACCCCGTCGACGTCGCCGACCGCCACGGCGCCGAGCACGTCGGCGTGGCGGGACGCGTCGCGCACCGCGACCTTCGCGACCTCGAGCCGGATGCCGCTGCGGGCGGCGATCGCATCGGCCTGCTGCTGCACCAGCCGCACGAACGCGGCGCCGACCGTGCCGTGCCCCAGGATGCCGAGGCCGACCGTCCGCGCCGTCACGGCCTCCACGCTATTGGCTCGCCGTCCTCGTCCAGCCTGACGAGGTCGTCGAGGGTCTCGCGGCGCACGACGGTGCGGGCCTCCCCGTCGCGCACGAACACCACCGGCGGGCGCGGCACCTTGTTGTAGGTGGACGCCATCGAGTGCCCGTACGCGCCGGTGACCGGCGTGGCGAGCAGGTCGCCGACCGCCAGGTCGGCCGGCACCATCGCCTCCGACACCAGCACGTCGCCGCTCTCGCAGTGCTTGCCCACGATGCGCACCTCGCGGGTGCGGTCGGCGGCGGCGCGGTCGGGCACGAACGCCTCGTAGCCGCTGCCGTACAGGACGGGGCGCGGGTTGTCGCTCATGCCGCCGTCGACGGCGACGTAGGTGCGCACGCCCTCGATGTGCTTGACCGTGCCCACCTCGTAGACCGTGATGGCGGCTCCCGCGACGATCGAGCGCCCCGGCTCGACGAGCACCACGGTGCCCGCCGGAAGCGCGGCCGTCGCGGCGTCGAGGTGCCGCGCCCACTCGGTGATGGAGGGCGCCTGCTCGTCGCCGACGTAGGCGACGCCGAGGCCGCCGCCGAGGGTGACCTCCGGCGCGCCGACCTCGCGGGCGAGGTCGACCATCGCCGCGGCCGCGTCGACGAAGTTGGCGACGGCGAACACGTTCGAGCCGATGTGGCAGTGGATGCCGGCGAACCTGGTCGCGGGGGACGCCACGACGCGCGCGATCGCGGCGCGCGCCGCGCCGGTGCGGAGGTTGAAGCCGAACTTCGAGTCGTCCTGGCCCGTCGAGATGTACTCGTGCGTGTGCACGTAGACGCCGGGCGTCACGCGCACCTGCACGCGCGGCGCCGGCAGCCCCGACGCCACCAGCCGTTCGATGCGGTCGATCTCGTCGTCGCTGTCCACCACCACGTGGCGCACGCCGGCGGTCAGCGCGGCGCGCAGCTCGGCGTCGGACTTGTTGTTGCCGTGCAGCACCAGCCGGCCGGCCGGCACGCCCGCCGACAGCGCGACGTGCAGCTCGCCGCCCGTCGCCACGTCGAGGCAGAGCCCCTCCTCCACCGCGAGCCGCGCCATCGCCCGGCACAGGAACGCCTTGGCCGCGTAGACCACGTTGCCCTCGCCGAACGCCGCGACGGCCTCGCGGCAGCGCCGGCGCAGGTGTTCCTCGTCGTAGATGAACACCGGCGTGCCCGTGCTGCGGGCCAGCGCCGCGACGTCGCACCCGCCGACGACGAGCCGGCCGTCGGATCCGATCACCGCGGTGTCGGGAAGCAGGTGGCGCGGAACCGCCGTCACATCTGCTCCGGGGACTCGATGCCCAGCAGGCCGAGGCCGCACTCGAGCACGCGCGCCGTTGCGTCGCAGAGTGCGAGCCGCGAGTCGCGCACCGACTCGTCGGCGGCGCGCAGCACGGGGCACCGCTCGTAGAACGCGCTGAACGCGGCCGCGAGGTCGTAGAGGTACGTGCACAGGCGGTGCGGGCTGTGGCGCTCGAGGGCGTCGTGCACGGCGGTGTCGAACTGCAGCAGCGCGAGCAGGAGCGCGCGCTCCTCGGGTTCCGCGGGCGACGGCGCATGGCCGCGGTAGCGGTCGCGCGCGACGCCGGCGCGGCGGAAGATGCTGCAGATCCGCGCGTGCTGGTACTGCAGGTACGGGCCGGTGTTGCCCTCGAAGGCGAGCATGCGGTCCCAGTCGAAGACGTAGTCCTTGATGCGGTCGGTCGACAGGTCGGCGTACTTCACCGCGCCGATGCCCACCTGGCGGGCGACCACGGCCGCGAGCTCGGCGGGCAGCTCGGGGTTCTTCTCGCGCACCGCCGCGAGCGCGCGCTCGATGGCCTCGGCGAGCAGCGCGTCGAGCTTCACCGCCGAGCCCGCGCGGCTCTTCAGCATCTTGCGGTCCTCGCCGAGCACGCTGCCGAACGCGACGTGCTCCATGCGCGCGGGCGCCACCAGCCAGCCGGCCTTCGCCGCCACGTCGCGCACCATGCCGAGGTGCTGGGCCTGCGGCGCGCCCACGACGTAGAGCATGACGTCGGCGCCGAGGCGCTCGAGGCGGTCGATGACGCACGCGAGGTCGGACGCGGCGTAGTTGTAGCCGCCGTCGCCCTTGCGGATGATCAGCGGCAGGGGCTCGTTGTCGCGGTTCACGTACCCGTCGACGAACACCACCTCGGCGCCGTCGTCGGTCTGCAGGAGCCCCGCGTCGTCGAGCCGCCGGACGACCTCGGGCAGCAGGTCGTTGTAGGCGCTCTCGCCGCGGAGGTCGTCGCCGGTGAGCAGCACGCCGAGCACGGAGTACACGCGGTCGAAGTAGCGGGTGCTCTCGGCGACGAGCAGCCGCCACAGGCGCAGCGTCTCGGCATCGCCGCCCTGCAGCATCACCACGCGGTGGCGGGCGCGGTCCTTGAAGGCGTCATCGGCGTCGAACTTGACGCGCGCCTGCCGGTAGAACGCGTCGAGGTCGCCCACCGACAGCTCGCGCGCCGCAGCATCCTCCCCGAGGTCGACGAGGTGCTCGATGAGCATGCCGAATGGCGTGCCCCAGTCGCCGATGTGGTTCTCGCGCACCACGCGGTGGCCGACGAACGACGACATCCGCACGATCGCGTCGCCGATGACCGTCGAGCGCAGGTGACCGACGTGCATCTCCTTTGCGACGTTCGGCGCCGAGTAGTCGACGACCACGGTGAGCGGAACCGGTGCGGCCCGGACGCCGAGCCGCGCGTCGGACGTGGCCGCAGCCAGCTCGGCGGCGAGGAACCCGTCGGCGAACGTGAGGTTGATGAACCCGGGGCCGGCGACCTCCGTGGCACTGCACATCTCCGACAGGTCGATCTCGGCCAGCACCATCGCCGCGACGTCTCGGGGGCTGCGTCCCAGCGACTTGGCGAGGGCGAGCGAGCCGTTGACCTGCGCATCGGCGCGCTCGCTCGGGCGCACGACCGGGTCG
>JAGWXX010000112.1 GCA_018969685.1 Acidobacteriota bacterium
GGTGCTCTCGGCGACGAGCAGCCGCCACAGGCGCAGCGTCTCGGCATCGCCGCCCTGCAGCATCACCACGCGGTGGCGGGCGCGGTCCTTGAAGGCGTCGTCGGCGTCGAACTTGACGCGCGCCTGCCGGTAGAACGCGTCGAGGTCGCCCACCGACAGCTCGCGCGCCGCGGCATCCTCACCGAGGTCGACGAGGTGCTCGATGAGCATGCCGAATGGCGTTCCCCAGTCGCCGATGTGGTTCTCGCGGACGACCCGGTGGCCGACGAACGACGACATCCGCACGATCGCGTCGCCGATGACCGTCGACCGCAGGTGCCCGACGTGCATCTCCTTCGCGACGTTCGGCGCGGAGTAGTCGACGACCACGGTGAGCGGGGCCGGTGCGGCGCGCACCCCGAGCCGCGCATCGGAGGTCGCCGCAGCCAGCTCGGCGGCGAGGAAGCCGTCGGCGAAGGTGAGGTTGATGAACCCGGGGCCCGCGACCTCGGTCGCGCTGCACATGCCCGACAGGTCGATCTCGGCCAGCACCATCGCCGCGACCTCGCGGGGGCTGCGCCCCAGCGACTTGGCGAGGGCGAGCGAGCCGTTGACCTGCGCGTCGGCGCGCTCGCTCGGGCGCACGACCGGGTCGACGGACTCGTCGGCCGCCAGCCGCACGAACACGGGCCGGAGCGCGTCAGCGACGCGTGCGAGCGGATCGGCCATGGTGCGTCAAGTGTTGCCGATGACGGGCGGAATCGCGCGCAGCACCATCT
This sequence comes from Acidobacteriota bacterium, assembly GCA_018969685.1. Lineage (GTDB taxonomy): Bacteria > Actinomycetota > Acidimicrobiia > Acidimicrobiales > Ilumatobacteraceae > UBA3006. Next base: position 759 of record JAGWXX010000112.1, read on the forward strand.
CGTGCTCGAGCACCCCGCCCGGCGGGACGACCTCGGGCCGGGCGTTGAGGTCGTTCGGCGCGCCCGACTGCGGCTCGACGCAGCACGCGCCGCGCGGCACGTCGTAGACGACCCAGTGGCTGCACGTCGACTCGACCTGGACCGCCCAGCCGTCGCCCCAGCCGACTCGCGGCCAGTGGCGCACGCCGGTGAAGCAGTCGTCACGGGCGCCCGGCGCGGGCTCGTCGCCCGTCGTGCCGTCGGGGATTCCCCGCGCGTCGCGCCGCAGCACGGAGGCGAAGTCGATCGCCAGCAGGTTGTAGCCGGCGAACCACGGGTGCCAGCCGACCTGCACGGGCATCGGTCGCCCGGCCGCACGCACGGCGAGCCGGCACCGCACGGTGCGCGCCTCCGGGTCGACCTCGACCGCATGCTCGACCGTGCCACCGAACGGCCACGGCGCGACCAGCTCCGCCTCGAACGACGCGGACACGTCGCTGCGCGACACCGTGCGCCACGGCACGTCAAGCACGGTGCCGTGGATGGCGTGGCCGTCCGTGTGCAGCGCGAACCGGTGGGTGCGGCCGTCGAACGCGAGCACGCCGTCGCATAGCCGCCCCGCGAACGGCACCATGGGGTACGCACCCCAGCCCAGCGGGTCGTCGCCTCGCGTCTCCAGCCGCTCGCGGCCGGCGACGACGAGCGATGCGAGGCGCGCGCCCTGCCCGGGCGCGACGGTCACCGCAAGACGGTCGTCGCCGAGCCTGATCTCCGCTTCGTCCATGACGGGCAGAGTCTCGCCGGTGGCGGCGAGTACGACCGGTAGCCTTGCCGCCAAGGCCCTCGTAGCTCAGCGGATAGAGCGTCGGTTTCCGGAACCGCAGGTCGCAGGTTCAAGTCCTGCCGAGGGCGCAGCGTCTGTTCATCGCAACGTCCCACCGCCCGAGTGCCGACGGTCGACTAGAGCAGCGCGAGCTGGCGGCGGATCGATGCGGCGTATTCGCGCGCATTCGACCGTACGAAATCGACGGTGATCTTGCGGTACCCCGCGAACGTGCACGACGCATAGCCGTCCTGAGCGAGCCGCCCGCACTCCGTCTCGAACGGTGACGACAACGTCGACACCTCGGCGGCATCGATCTGGATCGTGACCCGTGGCACCCGCGGGTCGGCGAGATCGGCATAGTCGGCGAAGTCGATCGTGTGGATCATCGTCTCCTGGACGAGTGACACGCTCTTTGTCGGACAGCGCCGGCACGTCCTCCACGTCGCGGAGGTGAGCCGGATCTCATTGCGATTCAGGGTCACCGTGATCCAGCCCTGCACAGCCGTCGTCGATGCACGCACGTCCTCGCATCCGGACGGGAGCACCGCGTCGTTCTCGTGCACGCGGAGCACCAGTCCGACCGCGGCCTGCTCCTGTGTCTCGGCAGTCGGGACCGACGGCCACTGCAGTGCACCCGGGGCATTCGTGCCCGCCGAGAACGACCGGTTGTACGTGAAGACCATGCAGGGGTCGTCCGGG
>JAGWXX010000113.1 GCA_018969685.1 Acidobacteriota bacterium
CCGGTGCCGCACGTGCGGGCTCGCGTGGCGGCGCAACATGGAGGGGTTCCAGCTCGGCGCGGCGGCGATCAACATCATCATCACCGGCGGCTCGCTCCTCGCGGTGATGGGCGTCGGCACCGTGCTGACCTATCCCGAGCCACCGGTCTGGCCGCTCGTGGCGCTCACCTCGGCGGTCGCGGTGCTCGTCGCGGTCGTCGGGTATCCCGTCAGCTACACCGTCTGGCTCGCCGTCGACCTCGCGATGAACCCGTTGTCGGACGGCGAGATCGCCGACGCCGACGCGCACCGCGCCACGTAGCCGCCGCGCCGCCTAGCCGCCGGAGGGCATGGTCTCGCCGATCCCGATCGGCGCGTCGTCCGCGGGAGCGCTGCGCTGCAGCACCCCCCACCACACCCAGCGCTGCTTCGTCGAGTACCGCGGCGTGCACGTCACGAGCGTGATCACGCGCGACCCCGGGAGTCCGTCGACCGGTGCATCGTCGAGCACCCACGTCTCGCGGGGTCCGACGATCCGGTCGCGCACGAGGACGTAGGTGAGCCAGCGTTCCGCGGTGCGCACGTGGATCTCGTCTCCGGGCACGAGCGCGTCGATGCCGGAGAACGGCTGGCCGTTCGACGTGCGGTGGCCCGCGAGCGAGAAGTTTCCGGTGTCGCCGGGCATCGCCGCGCCCGGAAAGTGTCCTACACCGCGGTCCAGCTGTCCTGCCGACACGCCGTGCAGCACCGGCACGCCCCAGACGTCGTCGCGGAGCCGCGGGATGTACAGCAGGCCGATGGTCTCGCCGTCGTCCGGATCGTCCGGCACGGTGCTCGACGTCGCCGCGCCGTCCGCCGGTGCACCACTGTCCGCTGCGGCGCGCCTGCGAGCCTCCGCCCAGTCCGCCCACGTCTCGGCGCGGAGTTCCGCCGCAGCGCCGTCGGCCGCGGCGTTCGACGACCACAGCTGGAAGGCCGTGGTGCCGATCAGTGCGAGCCCCGCCACCACGAGCAGCGCACCGATCGCGGCCGTCATCCTGATGGCGCGCCGCTCGGACATCCGCATCGATCGTACGGGTCGCCGTGCTCTGCTGCGGCTCACGCCGTGAGCACCTCGAGCAGATCGTCCACCGCAACGGTGGCGACGCCAATGGAGTGGTCCGCGATGCCGTAGGGGATGACCAGCGTCCGCTTGTGCAGCAGGCTGCCGCAGGAGTAGACGACGTTCGGGACGTAGCCGTACGACTCATCGGGCTCGGGGCTCATCAGCGGCCGCTCGAGGCTGCCGAGCACCCGTGTGGGGTCGTGCAGGTCCAGCAGCATCGCGCTCAGGCAGTAGGTCCGCATCGGCCCGACGGCGTGGGTGAGTGCGAGCCACCCGGCCTCGGTTTCGATCGGCGACCCGGAGTTGCCCATCTGGATCAGCTCCCAGGGCCGCGTGGGTACCTGCACGATGTGCATGTCGTCCCAGTGCTCGATGTGGTCGGAGATGGTGATCGAGTTCGACTCGTGGTCGGCGCGCGACATCGCGACGTACCGCCCGTCGACCGTCCGCGGGAAGATCGCGAGGCCCTTTCCTGCAGCTGCGCGACCCGTGAGCGGCCGGCTCTCGAAGGTCTCGAAGTCGGTGGTGGACAGCAGCTGCTGCGCGATGGAGCGGCCGTCGAACGCGGTGTACGAGGCGAACCAGGTCGGTTGGCCGGAGTCGTCGACGAACCGCACGCACCGCGCGTCCTCCATTCCCTGGATCTCCGCATCGGCGAACGGCCACAGCACGCGCTCCGAGATCCGGCTGGTGGGGCCGAACCGCACCGAGTAGGTGCACCCTGCGACGTCGTGCAGGTGGCGGATGGTCTCGTCGACGTTGCGGTACGCATCACGGTTGTGCAGGAGGCGACCGAGCTGCACCTCCAACTCGGAGAACGTGAAGGTGTCGCCGAGTTCGCCGAGGACGAAGCGCGCGTTCTCGCCGTGGGTGTGGAGATCCTCGAGGAGGTGCGTGAACGACGACTTCGAGATCGGCGCCTCGCCGTGCGCCCCTGCGTCGAGGTTCCGTCCCGGCGCGTCGACGCCGACCGAGCCGTCCCCGGTGACGGTCCCGGTCCGGAAGCCGATCGACGAGCGGTGCCCCTCGCCGATGCACCTGACTGTCATGACGAATCGCAGGTCGCCCTCCGCGCACCCCGACTGGTCGGGGTGGGGCACGATCGACGGGTTGCTGAGCGATGCCCCCTCGATCGAGTACTCG
>JAGWXX010000004.1 GCA_018969685.1 Acidobacteriota bacterium
CCAACGGCACCTCGTACGTGCTCGGCGTGCGCACCGTGAACGCCGTCGGTGAGTCGAGCCTCCAGACGACCGCCGGCGCCAGCGCCGTGACGACCCCGTCGACCTTGACCGGTCTGACCGGGAACCCGAACCTCTCGTCGACCACCAGCGTCGACCTGGCCTGGACCGCGGTGACGAACACCGCGATCAACGGCTACAACATCTACCGTCTCAACCCGGTGAACTCGCTCTACGAACTCTCGACCACCGCGTCGTCGAACTCGAAGACGATCACCGGTCTGACCGCCGGTACGTCGTACTCGTTCAAGGTCGCCGCGTACAACGACGCGACCGAGGGCGGTCTCTCCACCGCGGTGTCGGTGACCCCGATCGGCGCGCCGGCTGCGGTGTCGAGCCTGACCGCGTCGACGGCCACGGCGAGCACCTTGTCGTTCACCTGGACCAACAACTCGACCTCGGCCGCTCCGTACACGCGGATCGATTACGTCCTGAGCAACGGCGCCAGCACGGTCGCCTCCGGTCAGCTGTCCTCGAGCGCCACGAGCAAGACCTTCACCGTCGCCGCCGACGGCATCGTCAACGGCACCTCCTACACGTTGCGCCTGGTTCCGCAGAACTACGTGTCGCTCAACGTCGGCGGTCTCTACGCGTCGCTCCCGACCGCCCCGCAGTCGGCCACGCTCGCCAGCACCGCGTACGCCGCCCCGGCGTCGCTCCCGACGATCTCCACGACCGTCGGCAGCACCCAGGTGGCGCTCTCCTGGACGTCGGTGACGACGAGCGCGGGCGCCCCGGTCGACACGCTCGTCGTGCAGACCTGCACGAACTCGGCGATGACCACCGGCTGCTCCAGCGACACGATGGCCTCCTCGTCGACGACGAGCTACACCAAGACCGGTCTGACCAACGGCACGGATTACTACTTCCGTCTCCGGGCGACGAACTCGGCCGGCACCACGGACGGCACGGCGACCGCCGCGACGACCCCGATCACCGCGCCAGCCGCAGCCACCGGCGTCACCCCGACGCAAGGTAACGCCCAGTCGGCGATCACCTGGACCAACGGCGCCTCCACCGCCGCGGCCCCGAGGGCGTCGATGTCGCTCAAGACCTGCACCAACTCGGCGATGACCACCGGCTGCACGACCGACTCGCTGACCACGTCGGCGACGAGCTACACCAAGACCGGTCTGTCCAACGGCACCACCTACTACTTCCAGGTGATCTCGTCGAACTCGGTCGCGGACACCGCCTCGACCACGTCCTCGGGCATCACCCCGTACGCCGGGCCGGGCTCGGCCCCGACCCTCACCGGTTCGGCCTGTCACGACGCGACCGCCTCCTCCCCGTGCGTCGGCGGTCAGACGGCCCGCCTCTCCTGGACCGCAGTGACCGCAACCGCGGCCTCGCCGGTGTCGGGCTACTACGTCGAGCAGCTCTCGAGCGGTGTCTGGAACGTCATCGCGACCGTGTCCTCTGCGACCACGTCGCGTGACGTGACCGGCCTCACCAACGGCACCAGCTACGACTTCCGTGTCGCCGCGTACAACGCGACGGCGACCGGGAACTACTCGTCGACGGTGACGGTCACTCCGTTCACCAAGCCGGGTGCGCCCACTGGAGTGACGGTCAGCACCAGCTCGGTGAACTTCACCGCCCCCGTCTCCAACGGTGGGTCCGCCATCACCGGTTACACGGCGCAGTGTTCAGACACGAACTTCGGTACCGTGCAGCGCACCTACACGGGTGCGAGCTCGCCGATCTCCACGGCGAGCAACGCCTTCGCGGTGAACACGAACTACTACTGCCGAGTGTACGCGACGAACGCCGCGGGTAACTCCTCGAACAGCACGGTGTCCGCGGTGTACAACCACTACTCGTACTACAACCACTACGGGTACTACAACCACTACGGGTACTACAACCACTACGGGTACTACAACCACTACGGGTACTACAACCACTACGGGTACTACGCCCACTACGGGTACTACGCCCACTACGGGTACTACGCCCACTACGGGTACTACGCCCACTACGGGTACCTCTGATCGGTGACCCGGGCCCCGCGAGGGGTTCCGGGTTCCGCTCGGCTGGCGGCAAAGCCCCGGGCTTCACCAGGTCCTCCGACCGGTGGGGTCCGGGGCTTTTCGCTGCCCGGCACTCCGAGCGTTCGCGGCGTCCGGCTCGCGCCGTAGTTCCCTACCGGCGTCCCCGGTCAGGAGCGTACGTCGCCTTCCGGTCGGAGAGGAGCGACCCGGGGAGTGCCGTCCGGCGGCCCGGCGGAGAGTGCCGAGGGGTCACCGTCGTCTCGTCGGAGTCTTTGTACCTGCGCCTGATCGCCGGCGTGGACCCATCCTGCGTCAGAGGGTTGCGCACAGGACGCCGCCCCGTCCCGCCGATCGAGCGTGCGGCGGCGGTTCCGTCATCGTCGAGAAGAGGCGTCAGGGGGTTCGCTGCAGGCGGGCTGCTCGCGCGGCCGGGGGCGTCTCGCGGTCCTGCCGGCAACAGTGCTCGGGGCGTTTCCGGGTCCTCGCCGCTTCACCGCCATGGCCTGTGTCGCCGTCCGGCGTCAGGTCGCCCCGGCGCGGGACCGGCCGTTCCCTGCCGGTTCACTTCGCGGGTTCGTCGACGCGCTGTCGCTTGTTGGTGGCGACGTTCGTGAGTTTCAAGATCCGTCCGGTGAGCGGGAACGTGATCGTGACCTGGGGCACTGCCTCGGTGCCCGCCCATGCCCCTTCGGTCAGGGGGAGGGAGAGGAGGACGCCTTCGCCGATCTGGTCGGCGTCGCTGCGTACGGTCACGGTCCGGTTGTCGATGTCGGTCACATCGATGCGCACCCCGAGCGCGCTGCGGCCGGTTCCGACGGTTTCGATGCTCCCGGAGCCGCGCAGGTCCAGGTGCAGGTAACGTTTGGCGGCGTTGCTGTTGAGCCAGAGCTGGGCCCGCGTTTCGCCTCTTCCGGTCATGGCGATGTCGGGCATGCCGTTCCCGTCGAGGTCGGCGGCACGTAGCGAGCTGACCGCGCCGGTCCCGATGGTCTCCCCAGCGACGAACCCGCCGGTGTCCGATGCCCGGTAGACGGTCACGTCCCCGGTCCCGTCCGGGGTTTCCCGTGACACCACGATGTCGACGGAACGGTTCGCGTCGATGTCGGCGAGCGCGACGTCGCTCGCGTTGCGGATGTCCTTGATGGAGAGGTTCTCGCTCATGGCGAACGTTCGGGCCGGTTTCTGCAGAAAGATGCCGACACCCCCGTAGAAACTCATGCCGGGCAGGAGCGTGCAGGGCCGCCCGTTGAGCTGGACCGGACAGAGGTTCCCGAATGCGCTGCCGAGGGTCACGTCGTAGCTCACCGCCAGGTCGACCATCCCGTCCCCGTCGACGTCGCCGACGTCGAGACCGGTGACCCCGATGGGGACGCGGAACTCGAGAGGCAGCGTCTTGCCCCAGTTCGGCGCCGTGCTCCCCCAGTGGACGGCGACGCTGCCGCGCCGGTCGACCAGGACGATGTCGAGTTCTCCGTCCCCGTCGACGTCGCCGACGTGGCCGTCGACGAGATGGTCGGGCAGGAAGAGCGCTGCGGCGGCGCCCGCGACCCTCGCGATGCGTGCCGCCTTGTTCAGGTCGAAGGTTCCGGGGGATTCCCATCCGCGGTTGAAGAAGATGTCCACTCCGCGCACGGTCTGCGCCGAGGCGTTCTGGTCGTCCCCGCCGAGGGAGCGGGTGCTGCTCACGACGAGGTCAAGCCAGCCGTCGCGGTCGGCGTCGATCGGGAGGACGAGGTTCACCCCGGTGACACCGTCCAGCCCGCGCACGGCGGCGGTGTCGGTCAGCCCGCCCGCCGGGTTCTGCGAGAACACGTGCAGGAGCGCCGCCGGCCCGGAACCGACGACGTGTTCGTCGAACCCGTCGTTGTCAAGATCGATGCTCGTCCCCGCGGTGAGCACGGAGAAGATCTCAGGGTCGTCGACCTCGACCGGCTCGGCCGAGCCGCTCGCCCCCTGCCATCCGCCGTCGACGAGGAAGCGCGTTCCTTCGCTGTCGAGCACGACCGGCGTGCGTGCGCCGAGCGAGACGCGGCAGGCGAACAGTTCCGCGGCTTTCTCGATGCCGTCACAGGCTGCGAGCGCGTTCTCGCCTCCGGCGAGGACGAGCGCCTCTTCGGCAGGTTCTCCGGGGACGCTCGTTGACGGGCTTCGCGTCGCGGTGCCGGCGAACATGCTGCTGAGCGCGCCGCCTCCGACCGCGACCAGGAGCGTTCCGGCGACGATGATCCAGCGGAACCTCAGCCAGAAGTAGAGGATGCGTTCTCCCATTGCCGGAACTGTCGTGCGCCTTGACCGAGGGTCAAGGTATCCGACCGGCTCCGGGGTCTAGGGGAGTTCCGGGTTCGCTCCGGGCGGGGTTCCGGTCAGATCGACGTGCTTGGCGAGTTCCAGGAAGAACGTGTCCCAGAAGACGCTGGTGGAACCGAGGCCCGATCCGGCGATGGGGAGGGCTTCGTTGTCGGGGAGTTCGAGGGACCCTTCGAGGCAGAAGGTGACGGCGTCGCGGACCGAGAGGAGCCAGACGTCGAACGCCTCGGCAACGGCGGCGTTCGAGGGTTTCTCGATCTTCTCGAGTTTTACCAGTTCCGCGAGCATCTGTTTGCAGCGGAAACGCAGGAGCGTGACGTCTCGCACCGGGGGTGCGGTGAATATGGCGAGGAGTTTGCCTATGGCGGGTCCGTGTTCGTCGTTCCACGCGGTGAGTTCGGGGTCGATGCGTTCGGGGCGGGGGACGGTGACCGACGGTGCCGGCGGCGCGACGCTCGTGCTGCTCTCGGTGGTGGGCGCGTCGGCGGCGGGTTCTGTGCCGGTCAAAAGACTCACGCCGAGGACGACGGCGAGCAGCAGGCTCACACCGACGATGACGGCGACGATGACGCGGTTTCCGATGGTCTCGCCGGCGTCTGGTTGCTGCGGGTTCTGGTTCATGGGGTTGACTGTGGCGGGGCGTCGTCGGGTGTCATAGGGGCCGGAACGCGCGTTCCGGTGAACGCTTCCCGGATGCGGGCTGCCAGTGAGGGCCCGACGCCGGGGACCGTGGCGAGCTCCTCGACGGGTGCGGCGGCGACGGCGTCGAGCGTGCCGAAACGCGACAGGAGCGCCGCCCGTCGGGCGGGTCCGAGACCGCGGATCCCATCGAGTCCGGTGCGTACGGCTGCGCGTTCGCGCTGTCGCCGGTTCCCGCCGAGAGCGTGCCGGTGCGCCTCGTCCCGGGCGTGACGGAGCAGCAGGCCGAGCGCCGAGTTCGGTTCGGGGCGTACGGCAACGTCCGCGCCTTCGGGCCAGAGTTCCTCGAACCGTTTCGCCAGACCCATGATCGGGACGCTGCCCGGGTTCGAGTCGTCGCCGAGGGCGGTCGCGATAGCGGCCGCTTCGCCGCGTCCTTCGACGGCCGCTTTCACCTGTCCAGGCCCGCCGTCGACGAGGAGCAGGTCGGGCAGGGCGTCGTGACCCATGCCGCCGGGCCGGAGTCGTCGGGAGACGAGCATGCGCGTGGCCGCGTAGTCGTCCCCGCCGAGATCGCGGAGGTTGAGGCGACGGTAGAGGTCCTTGCGCGGCGCGCCGTCGACGAAGGTGACGACCGAGCCGACGGTGTGCCGGCCGTTGGTGTGGGAGATGTCGGTGCACTCGATGCGGCGCACCGGTGCCCCGGCGCCGACGATCTCGGCGATGCGGGCCGCGGCCGCGGCGTTCTCGGCGGGGTCGTCTCGCCGGAGCGAGGTGCTCACGAGGGATTCCTCGGCCTGGGTGGTGGCGAACGCGAGGACGGCCCGCTCGGCATCGCCGCGCGGCGCTCGGGTGCCGCCGACAGGGTGCCCGGTCAGGAGATCCCGTGTGCTGTCACGTTCCGGCAGGAGCGCGAGCACGGTCTCGAGGAGTTCGGTCCCGGTGAGACCGGGGTCGTCTGCGGCTGCCCATTGCTCGACTTCCGTGACGACGCCGCCTCGCACGCTGACGAGCGCCGCGGCGATGCGTTCCCCGCTGCGGGAGACGGCGAGCGCGTCGACGTCGGTGGTCTCACCGGCGACGCGTTGGCGCCGTCCGAGGGTCGCGAAGGCCTCGAGCTGGTCGCGTCGCCGGGCTGCGGCCTCGAAGTTCAATGCCTCGGCGAAGGTCCGCATCTCTTTCTCGAGCCGTCCGGCGAGCGCCGGGTCCGGTCGTTCGAGGTTCTCTTTGAGCGCGACGGCCGCCTGACGGTGCGTCTCGGCGTCGACCGTCCCGACGCATGGCGCGAGGCATTTCCCGGTCTCGCCGAGCAGGCAGGCGCGTCCGGTTCTCGCGGCGTTCTTGTACGTGTTCTCGTCGCAGGTGCGGACTCCGAACAGGGTCATCAGTGCGTCGAGAAGGTCGCGATTCGACGTGCCGGGGTAGGGCCCGAACGTCTCGGCGTTCGCCGGGCGTCGTCCCCGCCACACGGAGAGTCGCGGGACGGGGCCTCGGCTGACGGAGATTCCGCCGTAGCCGTCCCCGGTGCGGAGCCGCACGTTGTACGGCGGCTGTTTCGCGTGGACCCATTCGCGTTCGAGGACGAGGGCCTCGGTCTCGCTCGCGCAGAGCACCCAGCGTACGGCCGTCGCGTTCGCGAGCATGCGTCGTGTTCGCGGGTGCAGGTCCTCGGGATCTCCGGGGAAGTAGCTCGCGATCCGTTGGGCGAGGTCTTTCGCTTTCCCGACGTAGAGGACGCGGCCGGTGGTGTCGGAGAACTCGTACACCCCGGGGGCGCGGGGCACGTCGGTCGGTCGGGTGACGCTCACGTTTCTCATGGTCCGCCCGGTGTCGCCTTCCACCGGGAGCCCGGGGGATCGCCCCAGTCGCTACATGCAAGAACGCCGCCTCTTTCGAGGCGGCGTTCGTGGTTTTCGGGCCGGTGTGCTACACCGCGGATGCGGCGCGTACGGCGGATTCGAGTTTGGTGAACTCGCTGTCGAGGGTGTTCGGCTCCCAGAGGGCGGCCACCGTTTCGAGGAGGTCCGGGTCGCAACCTTCGACGATCTCGACGGTGTCGCTGCTCCATCGCTTCTCGCTGACCTGGAGGAAGGTCGCGACGACCTCGGGTACCAGCGCGAGCCGGGTCAGGTTGCGCCGGACGCCCGGGTGGGCGGCCAGCAGCGACCGTGATTCGTCGCGTGCGATGTTTCCGTAGATGCCGACGAGCTTGGTGCCGGTCTGCGCCGTCAGGTGCGCGTAGTTCATCTCCCAGAGGGGGATGAGACGCTCGGTGAGGCGTTTCCGCAGCTCTTCCCGCCACGCGGTGAAGGACCAGTCGGACAAGGTCACGACCCCTGCGGGCGCCTCGACGGGGAAGTCGAGTTGTTTCGGGTCGGCGAGCACCGCGTCGTCGAGCAGCCCGAACGCCGATTCGTCGGCTTTCGTCCTGCCTTCCGGCCGGTGGCGGTTCCACCGGAGGTAGATCCGCCCGAGGAGGTGCTCGAAGTTCGAGGTCTTCGACGCGTTCGGACCGAACACGAGCAGGTCGGTCTGCTCGATGCCGGGGACGTTGGTCTCGTCTCGCAGCACGACGCGTCGCGACAGGGCGCTCGCGGCCCAGGTGACGGCTCCGTCACGCAACTTGTCCGCGGCACCGAGTGCCTGGACGCGCAGCGCCTTGAGGCGTTCCCTGCTCGCCGCGACGGACGTGGACACGTGGTCGGCCTCGTCGTCCCGGAGGGATGCGAGTTGTTCCTCGACGGTCTCGAGGTGGCTGAGCGCCGTGCCGATGTCGTCCGTGCCTGCTTTCGCGATCTCGACCTCGGCGAGGCCGAGACCTTTCGCTATCGCGTACGCCTTGGCGTAGCCGCGGGCGCTGCCGGTGGTGAGCGTCTCGTCGACGTCGCAGCAGCTCTTGCAGCAGCGTTTCTTCACCGCCTGCACGATGCTGAGCTGGAGCGACTCGCTGCCCCAGGTCTCGCACTTGTAGCAGCTCTTGCGTGCGTGGAGGCTGCCGCGTGGTCCGTTGCGGTACCACGTGCGTTCCTTGGTGAGCTCGTCGTGGTTGTCGAGGTGCGCCAGGGCTGCCTCGACGTCTTCGCGGAATCGGTTGGCCATGTCGGGCTCCTCTTCTCGTTCGGCCTGTTTCCAGGCGGGTGGGTGGTTCGCCCGGGGGATCCGTGTGGATTTCGCGTCCCGAGGCTCTTTCGACTGTGGTCGCCCCGCCGCCCCGGGCAACCGGTGCTGCGCGGGCGTTTGCCCGGTTGGCCGCGGCCCCGACAGTCCTGAACGTTCAATCTCACAAACCCCGGCGACGAGCCGGAGAAGGAGTCCCTCATGGACCCGAAATTGGAGAAGAAGCGCCTCCTCGAGGAGATCCCCATCGAAGCGGAGATCATCGAGCAGGCCCAGGAGATCCTCATCAAGGCCCGCCGCAAGGTTGGTCTCGGTCCGTCGGTGATCACGTCGATCGTCGTCGGTCTCTGCCACTTCGCGTGGACGAGGACCATCCCGACGTTCGCGGTGAAGCTCACCGGTGACGGCAACCCGATGCTGATGGTGAACCCTGATTTCGCCCTCAAGATCGGTCCCGACCAGGCGGTCTTCGCGCTCACGCACGAGGCCTACCACCTGCTGCTCGTCCACCTCTACGTCGATCCGGCGCTGATGCAGAATCAGAACTGGGTGACGGCGACGGAGGCGTGCATCAACCACCGCATCACCAAGCATCTCGGTCTGCCGCTCATCTCGGTGGACGGCAAGGTCGCGATCGTCGACCCCGAGTCGGTGTACTCGCGTTGGCGCAAGGCCATGCAGACGGCGAACCTCCCGGTCGTTTCGAAGGAGCAGTTCTTCGAGACCGACCTCGGTTGCTTCTCGTACCTCGAGCAGTGCCCGAAGGAGATCCCTCCGTACGGTCGCGGTCAGCAGCCCGGCGAAGGCCAGGGCGGCTGCGTGCACGCGGACCACGGCAAGGACGGCGACGGCCAGGGCAACAACCCTGCCCCGCTCGATCCCACCGAGGTCGGCAAGTTCATGGAGAAGGTCCTGGGCCAGTCGGTCCAGGCCGCCAAGAACGGCCGCAAGGGCGCGAAGGAAGAGATCCTGAACTGGGTCGACGCCTCGCCTGAAGCCTCGAAGATGTGGGGCGACGTCGGTGCCGGTTCGCTGCGAGGCGAGACGACCACCAGTCGCAAGACCGATCTCTGGGAGAAGTGGACTGCCGACGCGATGGCCTCCCGCATGGCGGAAGGTGCGCGCTGGCGCTACAACAAGAAGCTCCCGTTCGATCCTCGGGTCTCGGCCAACGGCCGCGAACCGAAGAAGCACGGCTCGGTGTTCGTGGATGCCTCAGGCTCCATGCACCAGTCCTTCCTCGACAAGGTCGCGGCTCTCATCGGAGAGCTCGACAACATCGAGGTCGAGTGGCACAGCTTCGACGGTGAAGTCTGGCCGTTCAACGCCGGGGAAGGTTTCCGCGGCGGTGGTGGCACCAGCTTCCAGATCATCGACGATCACCTCCAGGGCACCGGTCATCGCCATGACGGCGAGGGCTGCTGCGAGGAGGACCAGGACTTCGTCCTGGTGATCACGGACGGGTACGCCCCGCACATCCAGCCGACCGATCCCGACAAGTGGATCTGGCTCGTCACCCCCGGTGGCGACACCTGGGCGCAGGATGCAGGCATGCTCTGCCGTGAGGCCGATCTCGAGAACGAGTGACCTCACTCCCCGAAAAATCCACGGTCTCCGTGGTAGGCGCCCCGGCTTCGGCCGGGGCGCTTCCCTTTTCCCGGGGATGTTTCAGAGAAGCCCTTCGTTCGCCGTCCTGCACGGTGATTGCGCCCCGCTCACCCATCCGGACCGACCCCCTCGCCTTGCGGCCCTGACCAAAGCCACGACGGTCCAGTGAGCAGTTCATCCGATCTGCGTCACACGCTCTATCCGAGAAATACCACGTGGTCGCGCTGTTGGCCACGCGGCCACTGCTCGACCCCAGTCACCGGCACCCGCCGGAGAAGGAGGTCACGAAAGTGGCTGCTTCAACCAACACCGCCGTTTCGCACGGCACCGTGAACCTGCAGGACACGCTCTCGCGTGTTCGCACCGCCATGGAAGCGTACGTCGCCGGCTTCGAGCCGAACGCCACGTACAAGTCCGCCCCGGAAGCGGGGGAGTACATGAAGCTCCCCATCGTGCGCGGTCTCGTGCACGCGCTCACCGGTCAGCGCTACTACATGGTGGGCTCTGCCGGTATCGGCAAGACGTCCTTCCTGAAGGCGGTCGGCAAGGCTCTCGGCTATGACGTCATCGTCATCAACGCCGCGAACCTCTCGGTCGAGAACCTCCAGGTTCCGTTCCCGACGTGGTCGGAGGAGATGAGCATGCAGGTTCTGCGTCCGCTCATCTTCGGCCGTTTCGTCAGCGACAAGCCGAAGCTCATCTTCATCGATGAGATCGGTCGCGCCGACAACGGTCTCGCCAACACCCTCATGGAGCTTCTCCAGGAAGGCACGTTGTGCGGCAACCCGATCCCGAACCTCGCCACCGTGGTCGCTGCGGACAACCCGCAGGGCAAGAACTACGGGCGCATGGCCGGTCTCGACTTCAGTCAGGCCGACCGATTCGTCGCCGTGGAGTTGGACGCCAAGTCCACCCCGTGGCGTCGTGCGCTGGCGGAGGAGTTCGCCGACGTCGACCTGACCAAGGTCTTCTCGACCTACGACACGCTCGACGCGGAGATCCGAGAGGTTCTCAACCCGCGCGTGCTCGCCTTCACGATCCGAGCCCTTCTCGAAGGGTTCCCGGGGCACTTCGCCCTGCCGATCGTGACGGGTGTGCGTCGTCAGCTCGTCTCCCGGGCCGGCGAGGACGTCACCAAGAACGTCCTCGACCGCATCGCGGCTGCCCTCGGCACCGTGAACCGTGAGATGATCCCGAACGTCGTGGAGAAGTCGGTCGAGTTCGCCGTCAAGTACGGGCAGAACGTCTACATCCAGGGTCGCCCCGGTATCGGGAAGACCTCGAGCATCAAGGCGATGCTCGCGAAGATGGACATGAAGGTCCACTACGACTCGGCAGCAGTGCTGAGCCCGGAAGACCTCAACGTGCCCTTCCCTTCGAAGGATGGCAAGACCCTCGATCTGGTGCCGGCGGAGAAGTTCGCCGATGCCGAGCCGTGGGTCTGGCTGGTCGACGAGATCGCGCGCGGTTCACGCCGCACGCAGAACGCGATCATGGAGCCGATCCAGGAACGCACCGTCGGCGGGCAGAAGACGAACATCGTCTGCACCATCGCCCTCAACAACCCGCGAGAAGTCGCCGGCTTCAAGCTCGATGTGGGCAAGAACGACCTGGCTCAGGCCAGCCGTTTCGCCCTCAGCATCGAGATCGACGCCGAGAACATCGCGTTCGGTCCGTACTTGAAGTCCAAGTACGGCGAGGACGTCGCCACCCCGTTCATCGAATGGTGGGAAGACGACCTCGACGACGTGGGTCGCGTGCTCTGCACGCCCCGCGCGCTCGAGCGCATGATCGGCCTCTACGAGGCCGGTAACGACCTCCAGTGGGGTCTGCCCTACCTCAACGGCGAGTACGTGAAGGTCCCTCTCGTGGATCTGCACGCTCGTCTCGAGAAGCGCCCTCTCGCACGTCTCAAGGCGATCGTCGCCGATGTGGATCGCTACGAGGAGGAGCTCAAGAAGGGCAAGGACGAGGCCAGCACGGAGCACTCCACGGTGTTCTGGGCCTTCTACAAGGCCGACGTGGCCGCCCTCGAGGCGGTTCGCGACGTCTGCGTGAGGCTCTACGCAGTGTTGGATCGCCAGCACCGCATCGACCTCATCCGTCAAGGCGCGGAGCGCCAGCGCTTCTGGAACGGTGTCCTCAAGGACTCGTCGAAGAAGTAGCAGGCCTTCAAGCCAGCCACTTGAACCGGCCCATCCCGAAAGGGGTGGGCCGGTTCTTCGCATTTCCGGGGAGGTGCCGGCACGCCTTCGGACAGCACGCCTTCGGGCAGCACGTCTTCGGACAGCACGTCTTCGAGGGCCTCGGGCGGTGCGCCGCCGGGTCAGGCGGCGGGAAGGATGAGACTGAACACGGCCCCAGGGGCGTCGAGCAGGCGGAGCGTGCCGTGCATCTGCTCGGCCAGACGGCGGGAGAGGGCGAGGCCGATGCCGTCGCCGTTGTGGTTGCCGAAGCTGGCGCCGGTGTCGAAGACTCGTTCTTTGAGTTCGTCCGGAACGCCCTCGCCGCGGTCCTCGACCTCGACGGTGACGCTGCCGCCCGTCCGGTAGGCACGCACCTCGACGGCCTGGCCGGCCGGGGAGTGTCGCAGCGCGTTCGCCAGGAGGTTCACCATGATCTGGGTCAGGAGTACGCGGTCGCCGCGTACGCCGAGGTCCCCGCTGGCCTGCACGCGGAACGCGTCGTCGCGGCTGGCGGCCCGCACCAGGCGGACGGCGTCACCGACGGCGTCCGCGAGGTCGACCCGGTCCTCGGTGTCGCCGGCTGCGGGCGCGTGTCCGGCCAGGCCGCGGTGGAGGATGCCCGAGAGGTGCTCGAGGACCGAGAGGTAGGTTTCCCTGGCGGAGTCCTCGACGTTGGACGACATCGCGGCGAGCGCGGCGAGCGGGGTCCGTATCTCGTGGAGGATCTCCCGGAGGGGTTGCGGGGTGTTCGCTCCGGCCGTCACGGTCATCGACCGTTCCGGGTCCCGGCGCAGGCGTCAACGAACCTGCGGGGGGACCCGCGGCGGTCGATATGTCGTCCCGCCCGGTCCGGCCACCGTGAACGGCATGACCCACACACGTCGAGAGAAGAGTTCGTCGGCTCGCCGCCGTGCGCGCGCGCTCGAGGTGACCCGCGAGCTTTCCGGTCTCGCGCCGCTCTCCGACGAGGCGCTCGAGGTCGCCCGTCGCGGCCTCGTCGAGGGTCTGAGCGCCCCGCGTTTCGACCGTCTCCAGGCCGACGTGTTCGACGCGTGGTCGGCCACCGTCGCCAACAACGCCACCGGGGGCTCGGACGTCTCCCGTGACCGTCGCGAGGAGTTCCTCGCGGAGGCCCGGTTGTGGCTCATCGAACAGCTCCGCGCGTTCGAGCCCAAAGATGGCGGGGGTTCCTGTGGTGCGTTCATTCGCGCCCGCCAGAACTGGTTCCGTTCCGCGGTGCGTCGCAGCGCGAACGGGCAGACCATCAGCCACGGCCGCTACGCCGTTCTCGGCGCCGTCGGCGCCGTCGGTGAGGAGTTCCAGGCCGTCGAGCACCGGGCGCCGGGCGCCGCGGAGCTCAAGGCGCTCGTCGCCGCCCGTCTCGCCGCCCAGGTCCGCGAGAAGATCCTCTCCACCGAGGCCGGCGCGGGCCTCGACGAGGCCGCTCTCGCCGAGGAGGTCCGCCGCCGTCTCTCCAAGGACGGTGTCACCGCCGCCCTCGAGCATTTCGACGAGGTTCGCCTCGAGGCGCGCCCGGACCTGCCTCTGCAGGTCCTCGACGCCGACGACGACGCCCCGCACTGGGGTGTTCCCGTCCCGACGGTAGAGGCTCCGGAGATCGGCGTCCGCGACGAGGAGGAGACGTTCGAGGCATTGCTCGCGGTGGCGCTCGGCGACCGCCAGTGGGCGCGCACCGCGTTCGGTCAGCGTGCCGGCGAGACCGCGTCGGGTGCGGACGCCGAGAGCGACGCCAAGACCCTCAAGGATCTCGCGCGGGAGGCCGGACACAGCACCGCCGAGCTCAAGGACGTGCTCGAGGCGGCCCGCTGTCGGGTGCTCGCCCCGCATGCCCAGTGGGCGCATCTCGCCCCCGGTCTCTGAGCCGCCGTACCGGTCTTCCGGGGGTCCCGACGATCCCTGCGTTCCGTCGGGACCGGGTGACAGTGGCCGTTCGTGGCGAACTCCAATGCGACTCCTTCCAGTTACGGCTACTTCGGCTTGTTCCTCGGTACGGTCAGCATCGTCTGTGGTGTGCTCATCGGGAACACGTTCTTCTTCGGTCTCGGTGCCGCGTCCACGGTTTTCGGTGTCGGGTACCTCGCGGTGCAACGCAAGCGCTCCCGCTGAGCGCTCGGTCGCGGCGCTTCTGTAGCGTGCGCGGCCGCCCGGTGCTGTTTCGTGCGTTCTTCGGCGGTTTCCGTCCGGGTCAGCGCTTGCCGTCGCCGGCGGCGAGGACCTCGATGACGGCGATCCGTACCTGTTCGCAGAGCGAGGTCGGACCTTCGCGGTCGGCCGCGGGGAGTTCCCGGCAGATGCGTTCGACGGCGCTGACGTCGTAATCGATGGTGGTGGCGACCGCGGCGATGTAGAAACGTACGCACTCGTTGCGTGCCCCGTCGTTCCCGGCCGCGTCGCAGACGGCGATGGCGTCGCGGGCGGGGATGCCGACCCCGGCGGCGGCACGGGCCAGTCCCCGGTAGCACGGTTCGACGTGTCCGGTGGTGCCGCACCATGTGCCGAGCTCGCGGAGGCTCTCGACCGGCGCGGAGGCGTCGAGGGTGTTGCCGACGTACTCGATGCATTCGGTCGCCCAGCGCTCGGGGATGTTCAGGCAGACGTCGCGCGGCCTGCTGACTCTCGGGGTGACGGCGGCGTTCGGGTCGGCGGTCGCGGTGGCGAACCATTCCATGGTCACCCCGGTGCCGCAGCCGTTGGAGGCGATGCGCAGGCGCTCTCCGGTGAGGTTCGTGTTCAGGGCCAGCGCGTCGCAGAACTCGAGGGACCGGACCATGTCGTTGTTGGTGCGTCGTGCGGCGGCGTGTCCGATGCCGTGGTTGCACTGCATGTAGAAGAGTTCTTCGGCGCTCGCGAACTCCTCGCAGAGGGTGGGGACGGCCTCCAGGAATGTCTGGTCGTCGAATCCGCCGGCGGCTCCTTCGACGATGCCGTGGTAGTACCCGAAGTCGCAGACGTCGTAGCCGTCCCGGAACGCGTCGGCGAGGTTTCCGTTGACCCGGAGGCTTTCGCGGCCGATCGCGTGGGATGCCTCGTGGCAGAAGAAGCGGGCGCGGCTCTCGGTGCCGAGGAGCCGTTTGAGGGTGTCGAGGGCGACGACGATGCTCTCGGAGCGTGCCGTGGCGACGAGGGACTCGTCGAGACAGCGCTGGATCTGTAGGCGGTTGGTGCCGGCCAGACAGCTGGCGGCCGGTCGGGTCTCCGCGGCGAGGGGGTCGATACGGGTCCGGACCTCGAGCGCGAGGGCGCTCGAGGTGAGCAGGACGAACGCCACGAGGGTTACCGTAAGCGGTACGGCCGACGTCTTCTCACCGCGTTTGCCGGCGAGAATCCTGGTGACGTTCAGCGGGAGGACGACGGAAAGGAACATCGTCAGCGCCGCCAGCGCCAGGAGCGACGCACCGGCGAACGGGTTCGCCGGTGTGTTGCGCACGATCGCGGCAACGGCCCCGGCAGGCAGGAGGGTGAGACCGGTGACGGTCATCGCCCGAGCCGTGTTCGATGGTACGTGCGAGTCGTTCTCGTCGGGGATGTCCACGGCCGCGTGTCGTGAGCCGGCCCCGGCGGCCAGGAGTGCCGCTCCGGCCGCTCCGGCCGCCGTGAGAAGGAAGGTGATGCTGCCGCCCAGTGTGCTCGGCGGCGCGAGGAGTGCTGCGCCGCCGAGGGCGAGGACGGAGGCGACCGTCCAGCTCAGGGCTGGTCGGTTGGTGGAGCTGGCGGCTGTCCGGGTGGTGGAGCGTGCGAGGGCGAGGGCGACGACGATGAGCAGTGTGCCGATCGCGAACGCCGTCAGGGGACGAGGGTCTTTCCCGATGCCGGCGATGGTCGCGTCCGGGGTCCCGACGCTGAACGTGCTCCAGCCGTTGCCGTTCTCCGAACGCCATTCGAGTATGTAGGTGCCGTCCTCGAGTACGGGCGGGAGTGCCCGGACGACGCCGGGGACGCGTTCGATCGCGCCGGTGAAGGCGACGGGGTTCCCGTCGGCGTCGCGGAGTTCGAGAGTGACCGGGCCGTCGCCGGGGAGTTCGAGGAGGATGCGTTCGGGGGTTCCGCGGAGTATTTCGCCGTCAGCCGGGGTGGGCGTCCCGTTGCCGTGGGCGTGCGCGGTCCCGGAACCCAGGAGAACGCCCGCCGCGACGAGCAGTCCGAGAAACGCGCCTCGTCGGCCTCGGGTGCGCGGATGGGGCATGGGCCCGACTGTGTCACCGGTCGTCGAGGTGGCAACGAGCAGCGCCGCGTCCGTCGGTGCGCCGGAAAGGTTGCGTTCCCGTCCCCCGGGGTCACGGTGGGGCAGGTGCCTTCCGACCGCTCGTTGTTCACCGTCCGGGCACCGTTCGCACCCTCGGGGGACCAGCCGGCGGCGATCCGGGGGGTGCTCGAGCGCTTCGGGCGCGGCGACACGGCGGTGACCCTTGCCGGCGCGACCGGTACCGGGAAGTCCGCGAGCACGGCGTGGGTCATCGAGGCGTTGAACCTGCCCACGTTGGTGCTCGCGCCGAACAAGGTCCTCGCCGCCCAATTGGCCAGCGAACTGCGCGAACTCCTGCCCGACGCGTACGTGGGGTTTTTCGTCTCGCACTTCGCCTACTACCGACCGGAAGCGTACGTGCCTTCCTCGGACACGTTCATCGAGAAGGACTCGGCCGTCGACAGCGAGATCGAGCGTCTCCGGCACGAAGTCACGGTGAACCTCCTGACTCGTCGGGATGTGGTGGTGGTCGCGTCGGTCTCCGCGATATACGGACTCGGCCGCCCGGAGGAGTATCGCCGCCGGCTGCTACGGGTCTCCGTCGGCGAGCAGCGTGACCGGGACGAGGTCGTCCGTCACCTCGTCGGCATGGAGTACACCCGGAACGACGTGGTGCTCGAACGCGGACGGATCCGCGTTCGCGGCGACGTTCTCGACGTCGTCCCTGCGTCCGGCGAGGACGCCTACCGGATCGAGTTCTTCGGCGACGTCATCGAGTCGCTCGCCGTCGTCGATCCGGTCTCCGGGATGGTCAGGGAGAGGCCTTCGTCGCTGGTGGTGCCTCCGGCGTCGCATCACGTCTTCGACCCGGCGCTGAAGGAAGCGGTGCTCGCCGACGTGCGTGCCGAGCTGACCGGACGTCTCGCCGAGCTCGAGGGCGCGGGGCGTCTCCTCGAGGCGCAGCGGCTGCGTCAGCGCACCGAGGAGGACATCGAATCCATAGAGACGGTAGGTTTCTGCCGCGGCATCGAGAACTACTCGCGGCATTTCGACCGCCGGGCGGCGGGGCAGCGTCCGTCCTGTCTGCTGGACTTCTTCTCCGAGGATTTTCTCCTGGTGGTCGACGAGTCGCACGTCACCGTCCCGCAGATCGCGGCGATGTATGAGGGGGACCGTTCCCGGAAGTCCACGCTCGTCGAGTACGGGTTCCGGCTCCCGTCCGCGCTCGACAACCGCCCGTTGAAAGCCGACGAGTTCTGGTCGATGGTGCCGAGGGCCCTGCTGCTGTCGGCGACGCCGGGTCCGTGGGAGGCCGAGGTCTGCGAATCGGGTTTCGTCGACCAGGTCATCCGTCCCACCGGTCTGATCGATCCCGCGGTCACGGTGCTTCCACAGGAGAACCGTCTCGAGGATCTCCTCTCGCGGATCAGGGACCATGACGGCCGCGGGAACCGCACGCTCGTGACGACCCTGACCAAGAGACAGGCCGAGCAGCTCACCGAGTTCCTCGCCGCCCAAGGTCTCCGGGTGCGTTATCTCCATTCCGACGTCGACACGGTCTCGCGCATCGCGACGCTCCGTGACCTCCGGCGCGGCGCTCTCCAGGTCGTCGTCGGTGTGAACCTGCTCCGCGAAGGTCTCGACCTGCCCGAGGTGGGGCTCGTCGCGGTCCTCGACGCGGACGCGCAGGGGTTCCTTCGTTCGGCGACCTCGCTCGTACAGACGATCGGCCGCGCCGCGCGCAACCCGGAGGGCGAGGTGCTCCTCTACGCGGATGTCATCACCCCGGCGATGCGGGCCGCGATCGACGAGACCGACCGGAGGCGTCGCATTCAGATCGCGCACAACGAGGCGAACGGGATCGTGCCGACGCGCCTGGTCAAGACCTTGCGTGACGTCATCGGCGACGCCTCCGGAGGCGTCGCCGATGAGGAGGTCCCCGTCGCCTCGTCGGCTCCCGACACGGTGTCCGACATCCGGTCCCGTCTCGACGTCGCCCTCGTCGAGATGCGCGAATGCGCAGGCCGTCTCGCGTTCGAGGAGGCGGCCGTCTGGCGAGAGGAGGCGTCCGCGCTGCGCCGGCTGCTCCTGGAGCTCGAGGATCTCGGGGTCTCGGAACCTGCTCTTTGACAGACGGTTGCCGCCGCCGACGGTCGCTCTCGCTCCGGTCACACCGGAGACCGGTCGTCGTGACCGGCACCCGAACGGCAAGGAGTATCGAGATGCCTGATTCCACTGGTTCCCGCGTCACCAACCAAGCTGCTGTCGTCGCCGTCCGCGCGACGGTCGGCAGCGGCTGCTCGGAGGATCTCGCCGTCGAGATCGTCGAAGTCGTGCGCCCACACCTGGAAGCTCCGATCTTCTCGATCGTGAAGGCCCTCCAGAAGGAGCTCTCCGACGCGCGCGCGGAGATCGCGCGTTTGCAGCAGCCACCGGCGAACTGAGCCGCGTTTCCGGGGAACCCGGCTACGGGTACGCCGCGCGCCGCCCGCGCGCACGACATTCGCCAACGCCCGCCCAACCGCAGGGTGTTCGTACCCGGACCGTCGTGCCGCACGTCGTACGGTCGGCAGTATGGGTCACCCCGATCTGCAGCTGGTGCTCTCGTTCAAAGGTGTCCTCGAACTGCGCGACAGCGAGGAACTGGTTCGTGTGCGTCTGGGCGCCCGGTCACTCGATCCGCTCGCGGTTCGTCTCGCCGTCGATTCCCAGGACGGGACGGCGAACTGGGTTTTCGCCCGCGATCTGCTCGTACGGGGTCTGCACGAGTGCGCCGGCGAGGGGTCCGTGCAGGTCAGGCCGTGTCCGCATCCGTCCCGCCGGGCGATGCTCGACGTCGTCCTCGAGGGTGGGGACGGTTTCGCGCGCCTCCTTCTTCCGCGCGGCCCGGTCACGCACTTCTTGGATTCCTCCGACGCGTTCACGCACGGGGAGCTCTCCCAGGAGCTCCTGGTGAAGGATCTTGCCGCGGAACTCGCCGATATTCTCTCCCCGGAGGGCGGCCAGGACCCTTTCGGCGAAGACTGACGGTCGATTCCCGCGAGTCTGTGGGGTTTCAGCCAGTAGCAGGTTTTGTGCAATCTGTGCGTTTCGTGCCTGGGCGCATCGGGCGGGAGACGGTGGGGTTCTGACGGTGTGGTTCACGTTCCGGGGCACCGGGGCGGCCTCTCCGGGTCAGATGCCTGGTGCAGGGGAAGGGATCAACGACCGCACCTTCCGGTCACCTAACCCGGGGAAACCCAAGGAGACATACCATGATCACCCGCACCAAGAAGGCGTTCACCCTTCTCGAATTGATCGTCGTGTTGCTCGTTCTCGGCATTCTTGCCGCGATCGCAGTCCCGACCTTCAACACCGTGAAGACGAACTCCGCCAAGCGCTCCGCGCAGACCACCGCTGAGGGCATCGCCCGCAACGCGGATGCCATCGCAGCTTCTTCCGCTGACGGTGGTGCCGTGTCCGGCGCTGACCTGAACACCGCTGTCGGCGAAGCCGATGTCGAGGGCATCACCGGTTGGACCGGCGCCGCCGACACCGCCTACGACACCGTCATCAGTGGCAACACCATCACCTGCACCTTCACCTTGGGCTCGTCCACCACGGCGACCTCGGTCAGCTGCGCCTGATCTTCCTGATCAGTTGAGGGCTCAGGTTCGCCTGTAGCTCTCAGGGCAAAGCCCCCCGACCCGTCCCGCGCGAGCGGGAGAATCGGGGGGCTTTTCCTGTGTACGGGGAGGATCGGGGGAGGAGTCCCTGCGCAGCGCCCCGGCTCAGTGGCTCAGAGCGCGCCGAGGAGGGTGACGACGAGGAGCGCGCCGACGAGCAGAACGATCAGGCCGATCAGCGCGCTCCTGCGGACTCCCCGTACGGAAGGCCGATGGCCGACGGTGTTCTCGGTGATGCTCGTGGAACCCCGCAACTGACCCGCGCTGCGCAGCGCGTCCTGGTCGACCTCGTAGAGCCGCACCCGGGGGTCGTCTCCGCGCCCGCCGCCCAGATCGGCCGGGGTGAATCCGGCGACCCCGTACGCGGGAGGGTTCGCGCTCGTCATCTCACCGAACTGGTTGCGGTACTGCCAGCCGCCGGTGTCCGGATCGATCGACCACTCCAGACCGTTGTCGTCCCTGGCGATGAGGGTCAGGACCCGCCTCCGTGCCTCCGCCGGAGGGATGCGCCCGGCACGGAAATCGGTCATCACGTCGTCGTACGCTGCAGCGATACGGGCCAAGTTCGGGTGCAGGGGACGATCCATCACCTGCAGCATCGGCCCTGCACGTCTGCGATTGCCGCTCCGGGCCGCCGGGACACGTTCCTCCCCGTGAGCACCGCCCCGCTTCCCCACGACCCGGATCGCGCGTCCACGACGTTCCGTCTCGGTCACCTCTCCGACACGCACATCGGGTACGAGGCGTACAAGGCGCTCAGCGCCTCCGGGGAGAACCAGCGCAGCGTCGACGTCGCCAAGGCGTTCGTCACCGCCGTCAGCGAGATCGTCGAGTCCGATCCGCCGCTCGTCATCCATTCCGGCGACCTCGCCGACCGCACCGTCATCCCGATCCGCCTCATCCTCCTCATCCGTCAGCAGCTCCAACGTCTCGCCGGCATCCGTCCTGACGGCACGCGCCGCCAGGTGGTCCTGCTGGCCGGGAATCACGAGCTCCCGCGCCAGCGCAAGGAGGCGTGCTTCCTCCATCTCTTCGACGGTCTTCCTGGTGTGCAGGTCGTGACCCGGGACTACACCCAGCTGCGCTTCCCCGACAGCGGGATCTCCGCCGGCCGTGACCCGCTCCTCGAGGACGTCGTGGTGCACGCCCTGCCGCACGACGCGCTCAAGACCACCGATTTCGATCTCGTCCGTCCGCTCCCCGGTACGGTCAACATCCTCACCGCGCACGGTGTCGCCGGCGGCAGCGAGCTCTACCTCCGCTCGCTCGGCCGCGAGTTCACCATCCCGACCGAGGTGCTCGCCCGTGCCTGGGAGTACGGCGCTCTCGGTCACTGGCACAAGCAGGGCCCCGTCCCCTTGATGGCCACCGGGGCCGGTGCCGACACCGAGAAGGGTCGCGTCTGGTACGCCGGCTCGAGTGAGAACATGGGTTTCGGCGACCTCAAGGAGAACGGCACCCGCCGTGGCTGGCTGAACGTCACCGTCCGCGCCGGTCGAGACCCGGTCGTCGAGCGTCGTTTCGTTCCCATCCGTTCGATGCTCCGACTCCCCGTCCTCGACGGGAAGGGTCTCGATCCGAACGCGATCACCGACGCGCTCGTCGAGCGCGTCCGCGCCGCGTCCACCAGCGGGGCGGTCGTCGGACAGATCGTCGAGAACGTGCCACGAGACGTCTGGTCGCTCGTCGACGTGGCCAAGGTCCGCAGCAGCGCCGGTGACGCCCTGCACTACGAGGTCTCGCTCCGGTCGCGCCAACGCGAGATCGCCAAGGACGGCGAGGCGCCGGCCAAGCCGCTCGCCCGCGGTCTCGGCGACGTCGAGGCGGTACTCGTCGAGCGGGCCAACGAACTCCTCGCCGAGCACGAACGCGAGGGCGCGCTCGTCCTGGCGCGCGAGCTCCTCGCCCTCGAGCTCGAACGGACGGCGTCAGCCGATGCATCGGTCGCCGCGGAGACCCTCGAGGAGTCGACAGCGGAGGCCGTCGTCGACGGGAAACAGGCAGACGAGTCGAAGGTGGTCGTGTCATGATCAAGTCGCTGCACGCGGTGAACTTCCGCAGACACGCCGACCTGGACCTGCGCTTCGACGACGATCGTCAGCTGGTGCTCATCGCCGGTGCGAACGGCGTCGGGAAGAGCTCGATCCTCGAGGCGATCACGTTCGCCCTCTGGGGCGAGGGTCGCCACGGACGCCGCAACCTCGACACCCTGGTGCGTCGCGGCGCCGAGTTCGAGGGGATGAGCGTCGAGCTCACCTTCACGATCGCCGACGAGACCTACCGGGTGCACCGCCGCCGTGACGGCAAGAGCGTGACCGCGGTCCTCTACGCCAACGACATCCCGTTAGTCGAAGGCCCCCAGGCGGTGACCTCCGAGATCGCCTCGCTGCTCGGCATGGACGCCGCCGGGTTCCGTCTCGCCGTCATCGCCCAGCAGAAGGACCTCGACGGTCTCGCCAGCCTTCGTCCGGCAGAAAGGGCGCAGATGGTCACCCGTCTGCTGCGCCTCGACGCGCTCACTGCCGCTCGTAACGTCGCCGCCGCCAGATTCCGCTCCGAACGCGACATCGCCGCGGCGTTGCGCGGCGCCGACCCCGAAGAGCAGCTCCTCGCGCTCGCCGAGGCGCGCGACGCGCTCTCCTCGGTCGAGATCGAGATCAACCAGAGCCGCAGCGCGCTCGCCGCGTACGACGAGGTGCTCCTGGCGAACGCCGACGTCGAGGAACGCTGGAACGCCGCCGCGCGCGACGTCGCCCGCCTCGAGGGCGCGCTCGCCCAGCTGGAGGCTCGGCGTCTCGTCCTGCAGCGCAGCCTCGACGCCCTCGTGATCCCCGACGTCATCGCATCCGTCGTCGATCTCGACGGTCTTCCCGAGGAGCTCGCCGCCCTCGAGCGCGACGTCGCCCGCGGCGAGGCTCTCTCCCAGAACCTGCGTCAACGGGAAGTCGCCGCCGAGGAGCTCGAGCGGGTCATCGCCCGACTCGAGGAGATCGAGGCTCGTCAGCGGGTGCTCGCCGCCTACGACGTAGCCGTCGCCGAAAATGATCTCGCGGGTGTCCGGGCGCGCCGCGGCGAGCTCGACGCTCGTTTCAACGAGCTCCGTCTCACCCTCGGTTCCCTCCAGGGTTCCGCAGCAGCGCTCCGCGAGCGCCTCGAGGACGCCGTCGATCTCGGGGTCGAGTGCGACCTCTGCGGTCAGGACGTGAGCGAGGAGCACCGTCTCTCCCACGCCGACCGTCTCGCCGGCGAGCTCGCCGCCCTCGACATGCGTATCGAGGAGGTCAAGGACGAGGGGCGGAAGGTCGCCGAGGCAGTCGACGAGCTCCGTGTCGCCGACGACGAGGCGCAGCGCGCTCTCGAGGAGGCCCGGAACGCGCTCGCCGAGACCGATCGTCTCGCCAAGGAGGTCGCCGACCTCGAGCGCAGACAGGGCATCTACTCCGGGCAGCTCGAGCGTCTCGACGTTACGCCGGTCGATCTCGACGCGCTCGTGTCTCGTCGCGAGGAGATCACCGAGATGCTCTCGCGCTCGGCCGAGCACACCCGTCAGGTAGAGGCCAGGAGCGCGGCGTTGACCCGCCACAAGGCGCTCGCGGAGGAGGCGCGCACCCTCGACGAGGAGATCCGCGCCCACGCCGACGATCTCGCCCGGGTCCGTCCCGACGCCGATCTCACCGAACGTCACCGTCTCCGCGCCTCTGCCGTCGAACGGCGCGCCGCCGAGTCGGAGATGCTTCGTCATTGGGAGACCGAGGATGCCGTGGTACGCACCCGGATCGCGGGTCTCGAGGAGCGTATCGAAGAGGCCCGCTCGCAGGATGCGCGCCGCCAGACGCACCAGCAGGCCGCGCTCCACGCCGCGGCGGCGGCCCGTCTGCTCGGCGACGTCTCCGAACGTCTCGCGGTGCAGATCCGCCCGTCCCTCGAGGGCGCGGTCTCCTCGCTGCTCGCCACGATGAGCGAGGGCAGGTTCGCCGCGGTCAGGATCTCCGACGAGTACACGATCACCGTCGAGGATGACGGACGTTTCCGTCCTCTCGGGGAGCTCTCCGGCGGGGAGATCGACCTGGTCGCTCTCGCCGTTCGCCTCGCCCTCGCCCAGGTGGTCTCCGAACGTCACGGTTCCGGTGGTCCGGGGTTCCTCATCCTCGACGAGTGCTTCGCCAGTCAGGACAGCCAGCGCCGTCAGTCGATCCTCGCGGCGCTGCGCAATCTGCGCGACGTCTACTCGCAGATCTTCCTCATCAGTCACGTCGAGAACATCGAGGATTCCGCCGACATGGTCGTCTCGGTGGTCACCGACGAGACGCGCAGCGAGACCGAGGTGCTCGTCTCGTGAACGAGCATCTCCGCGTCTCGACGACCCCGTCAACCCGCCCGGAAAAAGCGGTTGCTTTTCCGCCGCGACCCGGACAGTACCGGCCGGATCGCGACACCACGATCTCCCGGACCGACCGGGAAGCGACAAACCCGACCAACGAAAAAGGAGCACGTGTATGACTACGAACGCCGGGGCCATGGACCTGAGTTTTCTCGGGAGCGATGACGATCTGTGGTTGGACGAGGCCGCCTGCGCCGGCCTGCCGATCGAGTCGTTCTTCGTCCAGGCGGGCCACATCATCGACGAGGAGGTGCTCAACGTCTGCCGCGCCTGCCCGGTGCGTCTCGACTGCCTCAAGCACGCCTACAACCCCGATCTCAACATCACCGGCGGGTATTTCGGGGGGATGTCCCCCGGGCAGCGCCGCGAGATGTCCTACGCCGATGCGGTGGCGTTCTGCGCGACCGACGTCGTGGTCTCCCCCGCGGCCGAGGAACCGGCGCTCGACGCCGAGCCGGTCATCTACAGCTGAGCGTTGCTTCTACTTCCCGTCCGGGCTGACGATCGTCCCTCGGCGGGGACTTCCGGGTCGTTCGGCGAGGACGATCGTCTCCGGGTCGTTCGCGATGAGCCCGCGCCGGCTCGCTTCCGTCGCCGCCAGTCGGGACGATCGCATCCCCAGCCGCGCCGCGGCCTTCGCCGCGTGACTCTTCACGGTCGATTCCGCCAGGCCGAGCGCCTGCGCCACGCTGCGGACGCTGTGCCCCTGCAGGACGAGTTCGAGCACCTCTCGTTCGCGGCGGGGGAGCACGAACGTCTCCGACCCGGTTTCGCGCCGTAACCAGGCGAGCAGGGGCGGTGCGGTGATCTCGTCGAGGAGGAGACCGTCCGCGAAGACGGCCCCTATCCGCGTCATCAGCAGATGCGGCGAGCTGTACTTGCTCAGGAGGGCGTTCACGCCGAACCGCAGGGTCTCGGCGAGCACGTCCAGGTCGCCTTCGCCGGTGATCGTGACGACGAGCACGTCCGCCCGAATCTGACGGGCTTCGCACAGGAACTCGCCCAGTGCCATGTCCGGCAGCGAGATCTCGGTCACGATCACGCCTACGTGCTGCCGGCGCAGGGTCTCGAGCGCCTCCCCGCCGCTCACGACGGCGCCGGCGAGCCGGTGTCCGTGCGACGTGAGGAGGGCGGCGACGGCTCGCCGGGCGAGGTCGTCGGGTTCGACGAGGAGGACGGGGAGCAGAAAGGGTGTCGGTGGGGTCGGCTCCGGAGCGTACGCATTCGATTCGGGCACCGGTCCTCCGCACGTGATCTCGGGACTGACGATCGCGAACCTACTACACGATGGCCTGTCCGGGTTTACGCGCATAGCTGCATAACGGTAGGTGGCTGAACGGCGACTGACGGCGGCGAGGACGCTCGTTCTCGCCGGAAAAGCGAAGACCGCCGCCCGGTGGGGCGGCGGTCTCTGTCGTGCCCTCTAGAGGAGGGTGAGTTGCTCGGGGGTGTTCGACGCGCTCGTTCGTACGGGCGTTTCCTGCGGCGTGGTGCCGAGGAGACCGTGGACCGTGTCGACGAGACCGGTGAAGGTGTCCGACCAGTCGCTCGCGAGCGTGAGGAACGTTTCCCACGACGCGCGCTTCTCCGGGCCGGCGAACGCCTGCTCCAGGAGCGGGTACACCATGGCTGCGATGCCGGTGTCGTTCAGGTTCCGTCCGATGTGGTCGTCGTGGAGCGTGACGATCTCTGCAGCGATCGCGGGGTCGGCGTTTCCGCCGATCACCAGGCCGGTGACCAGTTCGGCGGCGGTCAGGTCGACCGCTCCGTCGTGGTTCGCTGCCCGCCAGCGAGGGTTCGCGGCGAGTACCGGGATGATGCCCGGTCGCGGCCCGTTCACCGAGTAGCTCGCGGTGAGCCACCGGTTGAGGGTGAGCACGCCGCCGAGTCGGAGCAGTCCGACGAGTCGTGTGTCGTCGAGCCGGTGCCGGAGTCCTTCGAGCAGGTCGTGCAACGGGAATTTCCCGAGCCCGCCGACGACGAGGATGCGGTCGACGAGTGCCGTCTCGGCCTCTCGGGACAGCGCCCGCCGGTCGAGCACTTCGACGACGTGTCGAAGTTTTTCGACGTCGCTGGTGGCGAACGCCTGGGCGAGCACGTGATCCGATGCGCCGTGGAGCACAGCGGTGTGCAGCTGGGCGACGTCACCGTCGGCGAGGATGTCGGCGGCGCCGTCCTCGACCCGTTCGAAGAGCCGGGTGTCGAACCCGAAGTGCCGGTATACCCGGGTCTCGGGGTCGTCACGCCAGGCGCGCCAACGCGTCGCGAGCTCCTGTGTCAGGTGCTTGCGGTCGGTCAGGATGATCTGCAACGACCGTTCGGTCACCGCTGGTCGCGCGTCGAGGATCTCGCTCAGGCTGACGCCCGGCACGAAACCGTCGTGGGCCGCTTTGGCGACGAGGGCGACGAACGACAGGGGTGCCGTGCGCGCGAGTCGTACCGCCATGGCGGGCTCTGCTGTCAGCCGGGGAATGAGATCCGCGGCGGGCAGGTCGAGCGTCTCGAGGTCCCGCTCTCCATGCTCGGCCGAGAACCGGTCGAACACGTCGAGGAGCTCGGCGAGGGTGAGTCGTTCCGCGCAGTCGACGAGGTCGTTGTCGCGCCGTTCGAACTTCCACACCGTGAGCCCGACGATGACGTCGCGCGGGGTGTTCGGGTTCTCCAGCAGCTCCTGGCGGACCGAGACGCGGGGGTCCTTCGCGAACTTGCGCAGGATCTCCGGGTCGACGGTGCGGGACCGGGCGACGGCGACTGCACGGGAGAGGTCTCCCTTGTAGTGCTTTGCCGCCGCCTCGTCGGTCGGACCGACGCCGTGCTTGTTTCTCTGCAGCCATCGCGCGTGTCCGAAGAGGACGTCGGCGATCTCAGGGTCCCGGACGTTGGTCCAGAACGCGTCGGCTACGTGTTGGAGGGACATGTCGTCTCCTTCTCCGTGGGTGATCGCAAACGATCGTGAGTGGGTGGCCGTTGGCCGGTGCCCACCGTCGGCGCAGCGGTTCCTTCGACCAGCCGTCCGGGACGACCGGGACCGGCTCAGCCGAGCGCGTCGAAGTCGGGGAGTTCCCGGTAGTTCACGAGCGACCAGACGCTGCCGAGCCGCGTCTCGCGCCGGGCGAAGCGGGGCCGCCCGTCCTGGCGCGCCAGGGCCGCCGGGTCGTTGCAGTCGTCCCCCACGCGGTGGGCGTCGAATGCGGCGTTGCTGGCGAAGTGGCGGCAGCACGACGCGCAGTGGGCTTCGCGGTGCGAGCGCCAGTAGCGGTGGCAGTCTTGGCAGTGGCTCTCGGCGGGGAGGTCGGTGCCCCACCACCCGTGCGCGTCGGCGTGCGCGCACGCCTTGCAGACGAGGGTGCCGCTGCTGTCGGTGTCCGGTCCGGTCGTGTCCATCGGGAGGAACCGTCACGGGAACCGCACCGCCGCGCACGGGGCCCGCCCGGTGGGGGCCGCGTGGTCTGTGGCAGGTTTACCGGTCCCGGAACAGTCGACGGCATGCGTTGGCAACGTGACGACATCCCGGGTGCTCTCGCCGCCTGGGCGGTCGCCGTCTCGGCGTTGCTCGTGGTGGTGAACCCGTCGCCGCTGCTGCGCGCCGCGCTCGCGCTGCTCGCCCCCGCGGTGGTGGTGCTCGCCTTCCTCACGAGCCTGCAGCAGGGGAGCTGCCCGAGTTGCCACGCGCCGCGCCGTCGCCAGAGCAGGGTCAACGGCGAGCCGCACGTCGAGAGCGCGTCGCGCACCAGGTCGTCGCGCTCGCAGGTGGGTGTCGACACCGGCTGGAACGTCGATCTCCCGGTGCAGTTCACCTGCAGCCGCTGCGGCAACAGTCGTCGCGTCGTCACGACGCGTTTCGTCGCCCGTGAGCGCGCGTCGACGGCGAACGAGGCCGTGCTCATCGCCCAGCGCGAACCGCACTGAGCGGCCCGGGGAGGACCACGCTCCGCCGGCGAACTAGGCTCGCCGCGCCCGTGCAGCGACCGCGGGTGACTCGTTCGGTGCGGGGTCCCACGGGCTGCGTCCGACGTCGATCACCTCGAGCCGCGGGAGAATCACCGCCCGCCGGGTCCCGTCGCGGATCGTGCGGAGCAGCTCGATGCCGACGGTGCTCGCCAGCAGGAGCGTCGACGCCGGGAGCAAAACGGTGACCCCTCCGGTGAGCGGTCCGCCGATCGAGGATGCGAGCGTCATCGGCATCAGCAGCAGGAGCAGCGCGATCGCGGCACTGTTGCTCATGCCGCTGATGCGGTCCGCGGTCGGCCAGCCGGGCCGTGTCCCGTCGAGGAAGTAGTTCTTCCGGGCGAGGTCGTTGGCCACGTCCACCGGGTCGAGGGTGACGCGCAGTTGCAGGCGGGCGAGACCGACGACGAGGAGGAAGTAGAGGAGCGTCTCGACCGGGGCGCCGCCCGAGAGGAGGTCGGCGCGTCCGGCGAGCGCGAGAAGCGGCCGCGCGAGCCCGGTGACGACGCCCAGGAGTGTGGCGGCGAAGATCAAGGTGATCGTGCCGCCTTGGAGGATGTGGGCGCGCAGTTCGATCGGCGGCGCCTGCCCGGTGATGTCGAGCCTGCCGGCCCGTACCAGGAGCATGTGGTGGCTGCGCATGCCGACGACGGCGAGGAGCGTGCCGACGACGAGGAGTGCAGCCGCCCACGCGAGCATGGACGCGGTGAGCTCCGGGAGCAGCACGCGAAGCTGCGCCCCGCTGCTCGCGAGAAGGTTCGCCAACAGCAGCACGGAGACTCCCGAGCCGATCCCGTGCCGGGAGATGCTCCCGGCTATGAGACCGGTGAGGAGGAACCCGACGAGCAGGAGCGCATAGGTGGTGAGCAACGGTCCGAATCCTCCGGCGATCGCGCTCACCGCGCCGTGGCGCACCTCGTGGTGGCCGAGAGCGATGACGAGCGCCTGCAGGGAGGCGATGACGAGCATCGTCGCCCGGGTGATCCGGCGGAGCCGTTCCGGCGAGGCGCCGTCCCGCCCGGTGTCGCGGAGCCACGGGAGCGAGCTTCGCAGGAGCTGTATGACGAGGCCTGCGGTGACGTAGGGGATGATTCCCACGGCGAAGAAGCTCACCGAGCTGAGCGGCGTTCCGACGACGTGCTGCCAGAGCGCGTCGCCCGGGGTGTTCTTGATGTTCTCGAGGACCTCGCCGCGGATCGTCGGGAGCGGTACGGCACACCCGATCCGGTAGAGAGCGACCCCGGCCAGGGTCAGCAGGCCTCGGCGCACGAACTCGATACGGGTACCCACGCCGTCGATCGTCCCCGCGGGCGCCGCGTCGTCACGGGCCTCTTCGCGCAGTGCGCGCGACCATCCCTGACGTCGTGTCCCGGCGGGGAACGGTCCGGTCCGTGGACGACCGTGCCGGCTCTGACGAGAGCTCCGACGAAAGAACCGTGGAGGGCCGACCCGTCGCATCCGCCCCGGCCGGCGGCGTCGATGCCGGGACGGTGACGCGCGGTCCGGACGCCGGCGGGTTCTCTCGGGCGTTCCGGGGGCTCTCCTCGTTGCGGGTGCCATCGTTTCGTTCCGTCCTCGTGACCGCGTTTTCGCTCGCTGCGTTGTTGTCAGCGTCGACGGCGTTCCTCGTGGGGTTCGACGCGGTTCTCGCACGAGTGCTCTCGGGTCCCCGTCTCCCGTTCGCCGGCGTCTTCGGCGCGGCTGGTCTTCTCATCGCTGGTCTCGCGCTCTCGTTGCTCCTCGCGACCGCGCTCGACGGTCCGACCGAGCCCCGCACGTATCTCGAGCGTCGACCTCGTCGCGTCGTCGGGGGGCTCCTTCTGCTGGTGGTGGCCGCCGCCTGTGCGTTGGCCTGGGCGTCCGGCGCCGCGGTTCGCTGAGCGTCGGTCAGACGGCGACAGGGCGCGTCACGCAGCTCCGTTAACGAGGCAGTGATCCGACCCCGCCGCAACGCCGGCAGATGCCGTCGCGGTCGACTCCGTTCCCGCCGCACCGTCCGCAGGGGACGAGGCCGGCGGTGACGATCCGGGCCGCGGCGAAGGAGGACGCCGTCGCGTGGTCGCGTCCACCGCTGACGGGGAGGGGTGCGGCGTTGCGCGTGTCCACGGACCGGACCGTTGCCGCGTCACCCGGGAGAAAAACAAAGAGCGCAACCTTGCGGCTGCGCTCTTGTACGTCGATGCTGCTCGACGTCGTCGTCAGGCGATCTCCGCGAGAAGTTCGCGGAGCGTGCGCTTGACGGCGTGGGTGACGTCTTTGCGGTTCTGGTTTCCCGCTCCGACGACTGCGTCGATGCCCATGTCGATCGTCGCGCCTTCGGCGACGTGTCCGAGCACGGTCATCGCGGTCGCCCACTGCTGGGCGGCGACGTCGTCATAGGGGTCGGTGAGCGGGAGCTCGCCTTCGGGGAGGAAGAGGTCGACGACGCTCTTCCCGGACTGCTGCTCTCGCAGCTTCTTGCTTGTGGCCATAACACCTCTGAATGGTTGGATGGAAGGCACCGATCGGTGCCGCGTCCATGACCGTCAGGGCGCCGACCCGCCACGCAACGGCGGTCGCCGTGCCGGTGACCGGTGGCCGCATCTTCTGCGCGTCAAGGACGCGCGGGAGGCGCCGGCAGGCCGTCGCTGGCAGACTCGCAGGCATGAACCAACGGCTCGACCAGGCCCGCGTCGTCGCACCAGGGGCGCTCACGGCCTTCCCGGTACGACGGCGGTACGAAAGTTTGTGGCAGATCCTGACCGATTCCCACCGAGAGTGGCAGACCCGCTACGGGTCTCTCTGCGATGTTTCCGCAGGTCAGGCCGCATTTTGCCCGGTGCCCTCGGCGCGATTCGAACGCGCGCACACGGCTCCGGAGTGTGTTCCTCGTTCGCGGTGTTTCCCCAGGTCAGAGGCGGTGCGCAGACGGCACACATGGCCCGGTACGAAAGTTGTACGGCAACTGTCGTGCCGTTTCGAGGGTTTCCGGGGGGCTGATTTTCCACACCGTTCGATTGCACGTTTGGCTCTTTCCCGGACCGCCTCCTGCGCCGGACACGGGGAGGTTCCCCCACCGGTGGAGGTCGCGTCGATGGACGAGCTGTTCACCGTCGAGGAGGTGTGCCGGCGTCTCGGTGTGAGTGCCGACACCTGGTACAAGTGGCGTGCCCGGCGTATGACGCCGCGGCTGATCCGGTTGCCCAACGGCTCCTACCGCGTGCGTGCCGCGGATCTCGCCGCGTGGCTCGCCGCACGGGAGGCCTCCTGATGCGTCGCCCGCCGTCACCGAAGGTCGCGATCTACAAGGTGCGCGACCGGCGCAAGTCCCGTCCGACGTCGAACCCGTTCGTGCTCGACTGGCGCGTCGACGGCCGGTCGCGCACGCGCGCGTTCCCGACCAGGCTCGCCGCCGAGCAGTTCCGCAGCGAGCTCTACGCGTCGCTCGTCGCGCACGAACGTTTCGACCCGGCGACGGGCCTTCCGGTCTCCTGGCACCGCCCGGACGTCGCGAGCTTCTACGAGTGGTGCCGCGAATGGTTGGCCGGGGAGTGGGCGACGTGGTCGCCGCGCACGCGCATCGCCGCCGTCGAGGCGCTCGCCTACGTCGTGCCGGTCGCGGTGCACCGCGCCGCGCCGGCGCTGTCGGGCAAGGACGCGAAGGCGCTGCGGTCCTATCTCGGCGAGGTGCTCCCTCCCGCGCCGAAGGGTCGTCCGGTCGACGCGTTCGGCGACCCGTACCAGCCCGAGCGTGTCGAGCGTTTCGAGACGTTCCTCGACCGGTGGTCCCCGCGTCTCGACGAGCTCGACCGGCGCCTGCTCGCCGACGCCGAGTCCCGTCTCGCGGTCCGCGCCGACGGACGACCGCGCGGCTCGTCGTTCTCCCGGTACGTCAAGATCGCCAGGCAGTGCCTCGAACGTGCCGTGGAGCTCGACCTTCTCGCCGCGAACCCGTGGCCGCCGCGCTCGAGGGGGCACGCCAACCGCAAGGCGGTGAGGAAGGCCGCCGGCCGCGGTTCGGGCCCGCTGGTCGACGTCGAGACGCTGCCCTCGGTCGTCGAGTTCACCCGTCTGGTCGACTCGATGGTCAGTCACCAGCCGGCGAGCCTGCAGTACCGGGTGATGTGCGAGACGATGTTCTACGGGGGGCTCCGACCATCCGAGGTCGTCGACCTCCGTCTCGAGGACTGTCGTTTCCCCGCGGAGCCCGACGGGTTCGGCGAGATCCGCGTGCGCCGAGCGTTCGTGGGTCTCGAGGAACCGGGCGATCCGAAGACCGGCGAGCGCCGGGTGCAGATACCACCGGTGCTCGCGGCGTCGCTCGCCGGTCACGCCGAGCGGTCGGGGATCGTCGAGGGTTTCTTGTTCCGCACCCGGTCCGGTTCGCGGCCGACCGGTTCGAACTGGGACCGCATCCTGCACCGCGCGTGCGCGAAGTCCGGTCTGCGCCCGTTGCGCCCCTACGACCTGCGTCACGCCTGCGCCACGAACTGGCTCAACGCCGGCGTGTCCCAAGGGGACTGCGCTGCGCGTCTCGGGCACAGCGTCGAGACGCTGCACCGCTTCTACGTCGGGGTGCTCAGCGGCGACGTGGTCGCCAACAACGCGCGCATCGCCGCGTTCCTCGCGGCGTCCGCGGAGCGTCCTCCGCCGCGTCTGGTCGTGGTGAACGGCTCCGGGCCGGCACCCGGACCGGGTTCGGGTCCGCGCCCTCGACGCCCTCGCCGGGCCGGTTGAGCGTCCCTGCTCAGCCGCGCCGGCGGAAGAAGCGCCGGCGGTTCTCCGCCGCGCCCTCGTCGGACGTCTCGTCGGACGTCTCGGCTACCCCGTCGCCGGCTGCGGTCGCGTCGCCGTCCGGGTCGTCGCTTCTCCGCGCGTCGACCTGGTCGGGTTGGTCGACGGTTCGCGCCGTCCGCCCGTTCTGGGCGACGGTGAGCCGGACGAGGGCCACTGCGTCGTCGAGGGCGATGGGCACGAGTCGTCCGTCGTCGCGCCGTCGTAGCAGGTGCCGGGGGAACAGCGAGCTCAGGCGCAGCCCGGCGACCACGAGCGGGTTCTCGTGGGCGTCGACGACCCCGCTGGCGCGGAGTCGTCCCCAGTCGCAGGCGTCGGCGAACTCGTCGGGGGTGAGCGCGTCGACGACGGTCTCCTCGTCGAACAGCGGGGTCCAGCGTTCGGCGATCCGCCGCCTCAGGCCGCCGCGTTTCTGGTCGTCGTCGCGCACGAGGATCGACCGTGTCCGGGTCCGTTTCTTCGTCCGGGGTCCGCCTGTTTGACGCTCGCGCCGCGCGTCGCACGGTCGGTACCCGACATCCGTCGAAGCCCGAGAAGCACAAGGAGTGCCCCATGAACCGAACCCGTCGTCTCGCCGTCCTCACCGCCCCGCTGCTGCTCCTGGCCGCGTGCTCGTCCGGGGATGCCTCGCCGACCCCGTCGGACGACCCGGCCGTCACGACGACCGGATCCGCGGATGCCTCTTCCGCGGACACGACGGCGATGACCGACATGGCGGGCAAGGACGCCGCGCAGGGCGAGGACGGTCACGACCACGACCACGGCGCCGCAGGCGCGGGGACGTCACCGACCGCCGAGGGTTTCACGATCGTGCCGGTCACCGCGTCGTTCGACTCCGGTTACTCCGGTGAGTTCGCGTTCTCGATCGTCACCGAGGGGACCACCACCGCGGTCACCGAGTTCGAGACGCATCACGAGAAGCCGCTGCACCTCATCCTGGTCAACCACGAGCTGACCGCGTACCTCCACCTGCACCCGGAGCTGGGTGACGACGGCGTGTGGCGCACCCCGGTCGCCTTCCCGGTCGACGGGTTCTGGCGCGTGGTCGCCGATTTCGTCTCCGCCGGCACGCCGGTGCTGCTCGGCACCGACGTCGTGGTCGGCTCGCAGCCGATGACGATGTCGAACTTCACCGAAGAGGTGCGCGACGCGCAGAACGGCCCCTACACCGCGGTCCTCTCCGGGGACACCGCGCACGAGGGGTCGCGTCCGTTGAAGGTGACCTTCACCCGCGACGGCGCAGCGGTCACGACCGTGAACCCGTACCTCGGCGCGAACGCCCACATGGTCGCGTTCTCCCCGGCGCTCGAGTACGCGCACATGCACCCCAACGACGGTTTCGTCGACGGCACGATGACCTTCACCGCCCCGGCGCTCGCCCACGGCTTCCACAAGCTGTTCCTGCAGGCCGACTTCGACGGGGAGATCCGTCTCTTCGAGTTCGTCATCGAAGGCAAGTGACCCCGTCGTGAGGTCGCGTGCCACCTGGTTCGCCGGCGCCGCCGTCGCAGTGGCCGTCGCCGTCGCGCTCGTCGTCGCCGTCACCCAGACCGAGGACGTCGAGCAGGGCGCGACGGGGACGGTCAGCGAGGTGCAGGCCGTCACGGTGAGCGGCGAGGCCCTGCCGGTGCTGTCGGCGGATCCCGGGAACGACGCGGCGGTCGGCAGGACCGCCCCGGTGCTCGACGGGCTCGGGTTCACCGGGAACGAGGTCACGACCGCTCCGGGTGTGCCGACGCTCGTGGTGTTCCTCGCCCACTGGTGTCCGCACTGCCAGGCCGAGGTTCCGGTGTTGGTCCGTGCCGCGGAGATCGGCGCGTTCCCGTCGGGACTGGACGTGGTCGCGGTGGCGACGTCGACCGATCCGTCGCGTCCGAACTACCCGCCATCGGAGTGGCTCGCCGCCGAGAAGTGGCCGCCGCTCTGGCCGGTGCTCGCCGACGACGCCGCAGGTTCGGCCGGCGCGGCCTTCGGCCTCTCGGGGTTCCCGTTCATGGTCCTCGTCGACGCCGGCGGCACCGTGCTGTGGCGTCACAGCGGGGAGATCGCGCTCGAGGACCTGCAGGCGTCGCTCGAAGACCTCTTGGGCTGACCGGGCCGGCGCAACCGGCGTTCACGCCGGGTGAGGACCCTTGACCCGCCGCGTGCCTCCCGGGACCGTGGGTTCACATGACCGATCAAGCCGCCGAGATGCAACAGCCTGAAGAGGCAGAGCTGACACGCAAGGAACGAAACGCCGCCCGCCGCGCCGAGTTCGAAGCGAAGAAAGCGGCAAAGGCCGCCGAGAAAGCTGCTGCGAAAGACGCCAAAGAACAGGAGACCGGGCAGAAGAAGGCCGAGAAGCTCGCCGCGAAAGAGGCTGCCCGTGCTGCCAAGAAATCCCGCAAGAGCGCAGGCAAGGAATCGTCCGAGGAGTCGTCCGAGGAGTCGTCGGGAGCCGGCATGGGCGAGTCCGATGGCGCCGCGGGTCAGGGCGCCCGCCGCAAGTCCCGCAAGGAGCGCCCGCAGAAGCCCGCCAAGGATCCGTACCGTCCGCGGTTCGCGACCGCGCCGACGAAGGTTCGCGCGTTCACCGTTCTCGCGTTGACGTTCGCCGTGGTCCATGCGCTCGGTGGCGTGCTCTTGTTCCTCGAGTCGACCTCCTCGCCGGTCCTCGGTGTCGTGCCCGACGACGCTTCCGCGCTCGCGTACGTCGGCGCGGCCCTCTCCATGCTCGTCGCGTTCCTCTGGGCGGTGTCGGCGTTTCTGCTCTGCGCGGGCCGTCTGCTCGGCAAGCGCCTCGCCGTCGTGGCCGTGGTGCTCGGTCTGCCGCTCTCGCTGGTCGCCGCGCCGTTCTTGTTCAGCCACGACGTGCGCGACTGGGCGCTCTGACGCGCCGTCTCACCGGCTGCGGATTCGTGACGTCGAACACCGGTCGTTGAACGCAGAAGAGCCGGACCTGTGACGGTCCGGCTCTCGTGGTTTTTCGGGTTGTTCTTCCCGGGATCCCGGTAGGGATCCGGCGGGTCAGAGGTACGTGCCCGGGCGCTTCGCGGCGGGTATGCCTTCGACGCCTGCGACGGTGGCTTTCGCCTTCGCGGTCATCTCGACCGCGGCGGCTCCGGCGAGCTCCTCGGCGACGAGGAACTTCGGGGTCTGGTGCACGAGGTCGATCCAACGTGCGAGCTGGGCGGCGGCGAAGAAGATGCCGTCGACGCTCACGGTTTCCGGGTCGATGTCCGGGCACCAGCGGTGCATTTCCTCGGAGACGTCTCCGTTGAGGGTGTTCTTCAGCGCGGCGCGCAGCTGTTCGTACTGCTTGGCCATGCCGGTGACGGTGTCACGGCTGACGTTGCCCTGTTCGTGCAGGGCCTTCGAGGTGTCGCGGAGCTGGTCGATCATTCCGCTGTAGCGGAAGAGTTGCTCCAGGTCGTTGATCAGGGGATTCTCTGTCATGGGTGCTCCTTCGTGGAGGTGTGTGGGGTGCTCCCGACCGTCGTCGCCGTCTCGCCGCCCCCAAGACGGACGGACGTCGCCGCGTGGACGGTTCGCGGCGCGCCCCCGTCCGTCCGGGACCGTCGGGTTCGTGCAATCTGACTCCGGCGACGATCCTGCGAAGACGCCTGCGCCGCGCGGCTCCGAGCGCATCGTCGCCGTCGTCGCCGCGTTGGTGCTCTTCGCGGTGCTCCTCGGAGGGTTCGCGCGGCTGGGGGCGGTTCTCGGGTTCGACGAGCCGGTGTCGGCCCCGCCGCCGTCTGCTCCGCCGGCGCCCTCGTCGACGTTGCCCGCTCCCGGGGTCGCGAGCGCGACCGGGTCGCTGCCGCCGCTCGCCCCGTCATCGTCCGTGGCGAACCCACTCGTTCCGTCGACGCTGCCCGGTCAGCCCGGCACCGGTTCGACGTTGCCGCCGCCCGGCGTGACGACGAGCGTGCCGGCGTCAGATCTCCCGCCGCGCTGGCCGGTGTCGCTCCCGGATCCGGGTGAGCACCGTGTGCTCGCCGTCGAGAGCGGGGAGGAGGACCGCTGGCTGCTCGCGGTGCCCGGCAACGTCCCGCTCGCCGGCGGCCGCTTCGTCGCCGGTCTCGAGGATCTCGACTGGGAGGTCGACGCGGTGGCGACGCCGCGGACGCTGACCGCGGTGGGCACTCGCGGTCAGGAGCGCGTCTCGGTGACGATCCGTCCCGGAGGCGACGCGTTGCCGTCGGGGTGGCTGCTGCTCGACGTGGTCTACCAGCCGACGGTCCCCGCGTTCGAGCCGCCTCCGACGTCGGTCGTCCCGCCCGAGGACGAGGTGACCAAGCGTTCCTGACGGCGTCGCGGGCCGCTCAGCGGTCGACGAGCGTGACGGTGATCGTCGTGCCGCGATGCATGTTCACCAGGAGGAGCATCCCGTTCCAGGTGCCGGTGATCGTGGTGAACTCGCTCTGCGGGTTCTCGATCTGCTCGGCGTCGATGTCCGCCCCGCCGGCGGCCATCTCGGCCAGGAGCGTGGCTCGTTGCATCGGCCCGGCCTCGGGTCTGACGCGCATCCCCCATGTCCGTACCCGTTCGGCGGGAAGACCGAAGACCGCGGCCTGCGCGTCGTTTGCTTCGATCCGGTACTCGAGGGTGGCGTCCTCGAGGGTGAACGGCGCGTCGTCGGGAAGGCGGAGCGGACCGTCGCCGGCCACGCGGGTCACGGGTTCGTCGGAGGAGTCCGCCAGGATCTGCTCGTCGTGGTCGAGGTCGCCCTTCCGACCGGCCGGTTCGTGCAGCAGCAGCCATCCGCCGCCGCAGACCGCGGCAGCGACGAGCAGGCCGAGCAGAGACCGTAGGGCCTGCTGTCCGCGCGCCGTCCGGCGGTGTCGTGTCGCGTCGGTCATCGTGCGAGTCGACGGTCGGTAGGACGCGGCGGCGGGCAAGAGACCGCGCAGCGTGCATACCGACCCGGGGAGGAGGACCGTCGAGACCATGACCAGGTCCCGCCGCCTTCGCCGCCGCGTCCTGTGCGGCGCCCTGGGTCTCGTCGCGACGCTCCTGGCCGCCTCCTCCCCGGGTCTCGCCGTTCCGCCGTCGGCCGTCGCCGACCCGCCGCTCGGCTCGCCGCACCCGCGCGTCCCGGGCATGTACTTCTTCGGTGAGTACGGATGGGGGCGCCTGACGTTCGAGTCCCTGCCGCCGCGCCCGACGACGGTGCTGATGAACACGCCGTGGTACTCGGACTGGACGTCGCGCCCCCGGATCGAGTTGGCGGAGTCGCTCCTCGGCCACCCCGTCGTCGATCGCGAGTCACCGTTGATACCGGAGTTCGTCGACGGGTACTGGCAGGGGTGCCGCTATGTCGACGAGGAGACCGGGGAGATCGCCGGGTACGACGATGCGCCGTGCGAGCATCGCAACAAGTGGGCCGACGGCCCCCAGGACGGTTTCTCCTTCTGTTTCTACAAGTACTGCCAGTCGATCGGTCACCGCAGCCAGGGCGGCTGGTCGACGTTTCTCGCCCACAGCGAGCTTTGGTCGCGCGTCGAGTACGTGTCGCCGCCGCCGGTGCTCGGCTTCGTGCCGTGCGGCACGGCCTGCGATCTCGTCCCGCCGACGACCGTCGCGAAGACACCCCCGACGACCGTCGCGAAGGGAGCGCCGACATCGACCGTCAAGCCGACCACGTCACCGACCTCCCCGACCGGCCCTGGTGTCGCCCCGGCCGACCCGTGCACCGTTCCCGGTGTCGACTGCACCCGCTCGCTCTGCGACCGGGCCGGGAACTGCGCGCCGGTGTGCGGGAACGTCCCGTGCGTCCCGCCGTCGGTGTGCGTGACCTCGCCGCAGGAACCCGCGTGTGCGGTCGAGGTCGATCTCCGGGACGTGCGCGCCGTCGTGGTCCTCGACGTGCCCGAGGTGTTCGTCGCCCGCGGCGTCACCGACCCGCAGCGGGTCAGCGTCGTGGACGTCTCGCTCAGCTGCGCCGGTCGCGCGTGCGCGACGCGCCCCGATCTCGACGCCTCGTCGCTCGAGGTGACCGGCCCGCTCAGGCTCGCCTCGCTGAGCCCGCGGTACCGTGAGTGCCGCAGCGCCGTCGTGGCGTCGTGCGAGTTCCGCCTCGTCGAGGTCGACGCCACCCCGCGGGTGGAACCCGGCGACAGGGTGGTACCGGTGTTCTTCTCGCCGACGCGCACCGGTGAGCGGCTGCGCGTGTACCTCGACGGTCCGCGTGCCGTCGTCGACGTGCTCGCGCTCCTGCCGGTTCGCGCCTGGAGACAGACCTCCGCCGGGTTCGTCCTCGAGGAGACCGGTGCGACCGCGTGGCAGTTCGCCCGGTCGGTCGAGATCCCTGTCCGCGTCGTGGCGCGGATCGCGACGAGCGACGGAGCCGTCTACGACGCCACACCGGGTCTCGAGGGGTTCCGGCGTCTCGTCATCGGGACGGTCGGACGAGAGTGAGCGTTCCCGGGCCCCCGTTCCGGTAGGAGGGGGTTCACCCGTCGACGGTCGTCGGTGCCGGCTCGGTCGGTCCGAGCAGTTCCAGGCAGGCGTCCTGGGCGGCGCGCATCTCCGCGTCGGTCTCCGCTCCGTCGGGCCGTATCCGCAGGAGGCGTTCCTCTACGCACGCACCGAACGCACCGAGCGGCGCCGTCTCCGTGCGCTCGCCCGGCTCGAGCATGAGCGTGTTCCCCGTCCGCGCCCCCGGCACCGACGGGCCGCCTCCGCGGCGTTCGACGACGAGGAGCACGGCGAGGAGCAGGAGCCCGACCGCCACGCCGGCGGCGACTGCCGGGGCGTAGGTCTTCGCGTCGCTCTCGAGGATGCGTCGCGGTTCGTGGAGCGGCCGTCTGCGGTGTAGCACGCGCCGCCACTGTGCGAGCGGGGATCCGCCCGTGCCGTGATGCCCCCGTGCCCGCGGGAGGGACTTCCCGACCGTACTCGTGGTGATGCACGCTCTTCCTTCGGACGTGTCGGTGACGGAACCAGAACGTCTTGACGCCACCGCGCTCGACCTCGCCGCAGGTCGTCTCCACGACGCCCGCCGCGAGGTCGAGAAGGTCATCGTCGGCCAGCGGGACCTCCTCGACCGGGTCCTTCTCGGCATCCTCGCCGGCGGTCACCTGCTCATCGAAGGCGTACCCGGTTTGGCCAAGACCCGGACGGTGCGCTGCTTCGCCGAGGTTCTCGGCGGATCCTGGCAGCGCGTCCAGTTCACCCCGGACCTGGTCCCCGCCGACCTCGTCGGAACCCGGGTCTGGCTTCCCTCGGAAGGCAGGTTCACCCGCGAGATCGGTCCGGTCTCGGCGAATTTCGTGCTCGCCGACGAGATCAACCGGGCCCCGGCGAAGGTCCAGTCGGCGTTGCTGCAGGCGATGGAGGAGCAGCAGGTCACGATCGGGCGCGAGACCGTCGCCCTGCCCGAGCCGTTCCTCGTGCTCGCCACCCAGAACCCGCTCGAGTCCGAGGGCACCTACCCGTTGCCGGAGGCGCAGACCGACCGGTTCATGTTCCGCGTCGTTCTCGAGTACCCCTCCCCGGCGGAGGAGCTCGAGATCATCCGTCGGCAACTCGTCGGGGTCTCGTCGCCGTCGCGCGTCCTCGACGTGGACTTCCTCCTCGAGGCCCGTGCGCTCGTCCGTCGCGTCTACCTGCCGAAAGACGTCGCCGCGGCCGCGGTCGAGCTCGTCGGCATGACCCGTGACGCAGGGAACCACGTCAAGGAACTCGACGGCATGCTCGACGCCGGGGCCGGTGTACGCGGATCGCTCGCCCTCACCGCGGCCGCGCAGGCGCGCGCCCTCCTCGAGGGCCGTCACGAGGTGAACCGCGGCGACCTCGCGGACCTCGCCCTCGACACGCTCGCCCACCGGCTCAACCTCTCCTATCGCGCGCCGGTCGAAGGGCTCACCCAGCGT
Organism: Acidobacteriota bacterium; assembly: GCA_018969685.1. Lineage (GTDB taxonomy): Bacteria > Actinomycetota > Acidimicrobiia > Acidimicrobiales > Ilumatobacteraceae > UBA3006. The sequence continues at coordinate 40,736 of JAGWXX010000004.1, forward strand.
CGGGTGATGCAACTCCTGCTCGAGCGCAGCGGCCTGCTCGGGTGACCCCGATGCGTCCGTTGAACGTCGCCCTCGTCGCCCGCTGCGATCTCCCGGTCGGGGACCAGCGCCGCCGCTCGCGTCCCGGTCTCGCACCATCGCGGCGACCGGGTCCCGGGTCGGATCTGCACGTCTCGCGCGAGTACGAGCCCGGCGACGATCCCCGCCGCATCGACTGGAACGCCTCGGCCCGCAGCACCTCGCTGCAGGTGCGCACGACCACCGCCGAGGTCGCGCTCGACGTGCATCTCTGCCCGTCGCCGTCGCCGTCGATGCGTTTCGGTACCAGTGGGCGCAAGCACGAGACGGGCGCGGAGGCGCTCCGCTTCGTCGCCGCCGTCGCCGCCCGGCGCAACGAGCAGGTGTTCTTCCACGGCTCGCCCGGGCGTCCGGTGCGGCTCCCGGCCCGCCGCGGTCTCGGCGTACTCGAAGGCCTGCTCGCCACCCCGCCGGAATGGTCGAGCGACGGCGACCTGCTCGCGCTGCTCGCCGGTCTCGGCCCCGCGCGCGGTCCGTCCCTGGTGGTCGCGACGATCGACGTCGCCACCTCCGAGCGCGAGCTCGCCGCGCTGCGCCTGCTCGCGACGACCCGCGACGTCCTCGCCGTGCTGGTGCTCGACCCCGCCGAGATCGAGCTTCCCGAGGCGGGGCGGTTGCGGCTGGGTCCACCGTCACCCGGTGCCGGTGTGCTCGTCGACACGTCGAACGCGAAGGTCCGCGCCGTCTACCGCGAGCGTGTCGACGCGCATCTCGCCGGCGTCCGCCGACTCTGCCGTGCCCCGGGCATGGATCTCGTCGAGGTGAGGACCGATCGGGACGTGGAGGGGATGCTCGTGGCACAGCTTCCGCGCCGACGATGAGGGAGATTCCGGATCTCGGCCTCGGTGGTCTGACCCTGCTCGAACCTCTCTGGGCCCCGCTCGTGTTGCTGCCGTTCCTCGCTGCCTGGGTGACGCTCGTGCAGCGGCGGCGCCGGACCGTGCGTTTCACCGGGATGCGTTTCCTCGACGATCTCGCCCCGCCCGGTCGCGGTCTCTTCGCGACCGTCGCGACGACGATCGCCGTCGCGAGCCTCGTCCTGACCTTGAGCGAGCCGCGCCTCGCCTCGGTCGATACGACGGCCCGGGCCAACGTCATGCTCGTCATCGACGTCTCCGGGTCGATGTCGGCGACCGACGTGGCGCCGTCGCGCCTGCGGGTCGCCACCGACGCCGCCGCCGCCTTCGTCACGTCCCTGCCGGACGGATGGAAGAGCGGGGTGGTCGCGTTCAGCGAGCGCGCGTTCGTGCTCTCGCCGCCGACCGCGGACCGGGCCTCGGTGCTGCGCGCGCTCGGCGGGCTCACCGCCCAGGGCGGAACCGCCACCGGTGACGCGCTCGATCTCGCGATCGACGTCGGACGCGCCGGGGGGCCCGAGAGGCTCGACGAGGCGATCGCGTCCAAGGACGCCCTGGTGAACCCGTCGGCGACGGTCGTGGTCCTGCTCTCCGACGGCGCCCAGACCGCGGGGTCGATCGAGGTCCTCACCTCGGCCGAGCGTGCGCGTTCTCTCGGCATCCCGGTGCACGCGATCGCGTTCGGTACCGACGACGGTTCGATCGACATCATGTACCCCGACGGGAAGGTCCGGCCCCTCGACGTCCCGCCGGATTTCGCCACCTCTGCCAAGATCGCGCAGACGACCGGCGGGGAGTTCTTCACCGCGGTGACCGCCCGGGAACTCGACCTGGTGTACCGCTCGGTGACCGAGGTGCTCGAGCAGGAGGAGAACCTCGACGACCTCACGCCGTATCTGGTGCTCTTCGGGACGGTCCTTCTCGTGCTCGCCGCCGTCCCCGACCTCGTTTCCCTGCGTAGACGTCGTCGAGAGGGGCGCCCGTGAACGCGTTCCGCGATCGTTTTGCGACCGTTCCCGCGAGGATCTTCGCGCCCGTCGTCGTGCTGCTCGTCGCGTCGCTGCTCGCCGCCTGCTCGTCGCTCCCGCTCAGCCGGAGCTATCTCGGCAACACCACCTACGGCACGAGCGTCATCGCCCCGGGCGACTGGAAGAGTTTCGACGCCGACGCAGTGCTCGCGGACGCCCCGGACGCCGAGCAGGCGTTCATCGAGGCGTTCGGTCCGGAAGGTGTCGACCCGACCAGACCGATGTTCGGCGACGTCCCCGGCGGCCTGCTCGTCGTGAACCTCTATCCCGGGATCGACGCCGGCCGGCTCGCCGCGCGCAACGCGCTGTTCACCGATCTCGACGCGGCGATCGCCTCCGGCGCGGTGAGCGTCCTGGCCGAGTCCTCCGGCATCGTCGACGGTCTCTGGGAACGCCGCACCTTGACGCTCGAGGTGCGTCTCGACGAGACCGGCAGCCGCGACACCGCCCAGGTCCCCGGGACAGTCGTACGGGTGCTGCAGGAGACGATGCTCGGGACCCGCTCGAGCGGCAAGGACGCCGCCGGTGTCGAGCTCTTCCCGCTCAAGACGCTGATCCTCGGGTGCACCGCGGAGTGTTTCGCGGCGAACGAGTCGGTGCTGCGTGACGTGAAGGATTCCTGGAGGGTCGAGTGAACGCCTCCTCGCCGCATCTCGGTTCGCTCCTCGGCAAGGCGTCCCGCCCGTTGCGCAGCGTGCTGCTGCTCTGGGTCCTTCTCGCGGCCGCCACGTACTGGGGCACGCCTCGCATCAGCGTTCGTGACTCGTTCGCCACCGCGTACAACGACAACGGGTTCCTGCAGCTCTTCCTCGGTCTCGCGCTCGGTTCCGGCGCGCTCCAGGTGCTCATGCGTCTGCTTCCGTCGGTGCGCGAGGCGCTGCTCGCGGCGCTCTCCGGTCTGCTGCCGTCCCGCCTGCGCGCCCTGCCGCTCTACACCCGCAGGCAGCTCAAGGGCGCGCTCCGGCTGATGGTCCTCGTGGGGCTGTTCTTCTGGGTGCTCTCGAAGATCCGCGGTGGTCGTACCGGACAGCTCATCTCGGCGGGTCTTTCCCAGTTGCCGTTGCAGCTGCCGGCGTGGCTGTTCCAGGGGGCCCTGACGCTCGGTATCGTGGCTGGTCAGTTCCTGCTGCTGTTCTTCGTCCTTTCCCGCGGCGGTATCGCGGTCTACCTCCCCGAGGAGATCAAGACGAACTTCTCGATGGTCTGGGGGCAGGACGCGGTGCTCGGGAAGGTCAAAGAGGTCGTGACTTACCTCAAGTCGCCGGAGATCATCGAGTCCCGCGGCGGTCACGTACCGGGCGGAGTGCTCCTGTGGGGGCCGCCAGGTACCGGGAAAACCCTGATCGCCGAGGCGGTCGCCGGAGAGACGGCGACGCCGTTCGTCCTCGTCGAACCGGCGGCGTTCCAGAACATGTTCGTCGGCATCGGACCGTTGAAGGTGCGGAACCTCTACAAGAAGCTCCGCAAGCTCTCGGAGGTCTACGGCGGCGTCGTGGTCTTCTTCGACGAGGCCGACGTGCTCGGTTCACGTTCGCGGGGTCAGGCCGACGCCGGTCTGCGAGCCGAGCCGCAGGAGGTCGGCCCCGAGCGCCTGAAGGTGGTGGCGATGGGAGGCGATCTCGGGATCTTGAACTCGATCCTGGCGAACATGCAGGGAGTGCGCACCCCGAAAGGGCTGCTCAACCGGGTACGCCGCTCGCTCGGTCTGCCGGTCTCACCCCCGCCGAAGTACCGGATCCTGCACATGATGGCGACGAACATGCCCAACGCCCTCGACCCGGCGCTGCTGCGCCCGGGTCGCATCGACAGGATCTTCCGCGTCGGCTACCCGTCGCGCGAGGGTCGCATACGCACCTTCCAGGGGTACCTGGCGAAGGTTCGTCACAACCTCAGCGACGAGCAGGTAGCCGAGCTCGCGGTGATGACGACCAACGCCACCGGCGCGGTCATCAAGGACATCGTGAACGAGGCGCTCATCTCCTCGCTCCGCGAGGGTCGCGACGAGATCACCTGGGTCGACTTCCTCAACGCCAAGCGCCTCAAGGAGTTCGGCCCGCCCGAAGGGGTCGAGTACGTTCCCTTCGAACGTCACGCCGTCGCCGTGCACGAGGCGTGCCACGCCTTCGCGGCATGGAAGCTCCGCAACCACCTGACCATCGACACCGTCACGATCGAGAAGGGCCAGGACTACCTCGGCATGGTCGCGTCCCGGCCGACCGAGGACCTCTTCACGCGCTGGCGCTCCGAGTACCGCATCGACATCGCCGTCGCGCTCTCGTCGCTGGCCGGCGAGCGGCTCTTCTTCGACGGCGACTCCACCAGCGGCGTCGCCGGGGATCTCGACCAGGCCACCCGTCTCGCCGCGCTGATGACCGGCCGCTGGGGCATGGGCGAGAGCATCGCGAGCCGCAACGCCCTCGTCGAGAGCGGCATGACCGATGACGTCCTCGACTCGCCGCGCCGTGTCGAGGACCTGCTCCGCGAGGTGTTCGACGAGGTCTCGCAGATGATCGTGAAGGACCGCCAGCTGGTCCTCGCGCTCGCGCACGCGCTCGAGCATCTCAAGACGCTCGCAGGACCCGACGTCGTCGCGCTCTTCGAACGTCGCCCGGGTCTCTTCCTCGACGGCCGCGTCTACGCGGGCGAGACCGCGGGCCGCATCCTCGAGGAGTACCACGAGGAGCTGAAAGCAAGCCGTTTCGCGATGGTCGTGACGCGCACTCCGGCGGAGGTCGCGGCCGTGCTCCGTTCGAGGTTCGTTCCCGGGGAGTGGCCGGTTCCGCCCGAGACGAACGTTCCGGCGGGTACGGAGGTCGGCTCCGGGTCGTCGGACGTTCCGGCTCCTTCGAACGAGGACGCCGATAGTGCATCCAGGGACTCTCGCGAAGACGACGCCTGGGGCGAGTGGCCGGCACCGGGGGGCGGTACCGGCCAGTTGGACAACCCCGACGAGGGATGAACCGTAGGGGGCGTGCCGCTCCGTGATCGTCTTCGTCTGCTTGCTCCGCAGGGACTCTCCACCAGCCAGTGGCAGCAGCGTCACCGCATCGTCCTCGCCGCCCTCCTGATACCCCTCGTCCCGTTGGTGTGGTTCCTCGGCCGAGGGGTTCTCCCGGCCGATCTCGCCACGACGTACCTCATCCTGGTCTTCCTGCAGCTGATGCTGGCGTTCACCCCGCGTATCGCACCGACGGTGCGGCAGGTGTTCGCCGCCGGGTCGCTGCTCACCGCGTCGTCGGTCCTCGTCGAGTCCTCCGCGAGGATCCCGGCCGCGCACCTGGTATTCGTCCTCGTGCTGTGCGTGCTGACGCTCTACCAGGACGCCCTGACCTACATCGGCGCGGTCGGGTACCTCGCCCTCTACTACCTCGGTCTTGGTTGGCTCGACCCGGGGTTCATCTACCCGAAGACCATGGATCGTTCCGCGGCGGTGTCGTGGTCGCTCACGTTCTTCTTCGTCGCCGTCGGCGCGTCGCTGATCGGGGTCCTCGGCTGGTTGCTGAACTCCCGCAGCATGCGCGAGTCCGAGGCGCTCAAGGTCGCGTTGGCCGAGGCCGGGCTGCGCGAGCGTCAGGCCCGCGAGCTCAACGACACGGTCGTCCAGCACCTGGCCACCGCGGTGTACGCGAGCGAGGAGGGTGACACCGTCACGTCGGCGACCGCGGCGCGCGAAGGGCTCGCGGCCGCACGACTTCTCGTGGCGTCGTTGCGGTCGCCGACGTGGCTCAGGGACAAGATGCTCCTGCGGGACACCGCGTCCCAGGACGTCGCCGCCGGTACGCAGGAGTCGCCGCCGACCACCGCCTCCGTACAGGACGTCGAGCACGTCTCCGGGGAGGACTCTCGATGAGTCTCGTCCGGGTGGTCGTGGCCGACGATGCGGAGGTCCTCCGGTCGTTGCTCTGCCGCGCCATCGACCGTGACGGACGCCTGGAAGTCGTCGCCGAGGCCGCCAACGGCCGCGAGGCCGTCGAGCACGTGCGGGCACTGCGGCCGGACGTGCTCCTGCTCGATCTCTCCATGCCGGTGCTCGACGGTATGGAGGTCCTGCGCGAGCTCGCCGGCGCGGTGCCCGTCGTGGTGCTCACCGGGTACGGCGAGAGCGATCTCGGCGGGCAGTGTCGCGATCTCGGTGCCCGCGGCTTCGTCGAGAAAGGGGCTCCGATGCAGGCGGTCTGTGACGCGCTGGTCGCGGCAGCGGTCGGGTCGTGACGTCGTCTCCGGACGCCCAGGCAGCGACGGTGTGGCTCGCCCCGTGGGAGCCCTCGTCCCACCTGCGTGCGGTGCGTCATCAGGTCAACAATCTCCTCGCTCCCGTGGTCGTCGCCGCCGAGCTGCTCGACGACGGCTCGGAGACCGCCCGTCTGCTCGGCCGTTCCGTCGCCCGGCTCCGCGACGTCTCCAACAGGGCGGGCGAGCTCCTGCGCATGGGCGCCCCCGCCCTGCGCGCCGTGTCGGTCGACGATCTCGCCGCCGTCTGCGGGTTCGACCCCGCGCCGGACGCAACACGCCGGACGTTGTTCGCCGACCCCGAGCGGTTGCTCGCCAACGTGCTCACGGAGCTCTCGGGTCTGCGCGCCGAGCGCGCCGAGGACCCGGGCGCCGAGGTGTTCTGCGACGTTCTCGACGACTCGTTCCGCATCGGGTTCGTCCTGCCGGGGTGGATCGCGGTCGTCGATCCGGCCGACATCGTGGTCCCGTTCACCCTCTCCGGGGTCGACGTCCGCCTGGCCGTCGCCTGCCGGGAGATCGCCCTGCAGCAGGGCAGGGTCGGTTACGAATCCGCGACGCGTACGCTCGTATTCCAACTACCGCTCAGGTGAGCGTCGCGGCCCCGGTCGGAGCGTTCGTCACCGTCTCTCCCGTGCCGCCGCGTCGTCCGCGGGTTCAGGGAACGAGTCGGTAGCCCACTCCGCGCACGGCGCAGAGGTGCCGCGGATTGTCGTGGCTGTCCCCGATCTTGCGCCGCAGGCGTCGGACGTGCTCGGTGACGGTGGCCTCGGTGCGGGACTTCTCCGCATTCCGCCAGACGTTCTTGAGGAGCTGCGCCCGGGTGAAGGCGATCCGCTGGTTGCGGGCGAGGAAGACGAGCAGGTCGAATTCGCGCGCGGTCAGCGAGAGCGGCTTGCCGGCCTTGGTGACCTCGTGGGCGTCGACGTCGATGGTGACCTCCCCGAAGCTCAGCACGTTCAAGCCGGCGGCGGTCACCGACCCGACGCGTCGCAGGACGGAGCGGACCCGCAGGGCGAGCTCGCGGGGGCTGAAGGGCTTGGTGACGTAGTCGTCGGCACCGACGTCGAGCCCGCCCACGCGGTCGAGTTCACTGTCACGACCGGAGCAGACCACGATGGGGATGTCGTCGTTCCGCCGCAGTTCGGAGAGCAGTTCGAGACCGTCGCTGTCGGGCAGCCCGAGGTCGAGGACGACGAGGTCGGGTCGGTGGTTCGCGATGATGTGCCGTGCCCGGGCGGCGTCGGCCGCTTCGGTGCAGAGGAACCCGGCCCAGCGCAGTGCGGCGACGATCGCTTCCCGGGTGTTGGGGTCGTCCTCGACCACGAGAACCTTCTGCTTGTCGGTGTCGGCTACGGCGTTCCCCACGTCTCCGACAGTCCGGTGTGCGTGCCGTGCGTCAAGAACCGTTCGTCGTTCAGGGCCTCGCCCCAATGCCGTTCTCCGGGGTCCGCGCACGGTCGAGATGCCCGTCGCCGCACCGTTACGCGCGTCCGGCGTCGAATCCGAGGAGGAGCAAGTGTCCACGATCCAACGAACGTCAGTGCCCCGGGCGTCAACGGCGACGCAGGAGCTGCGCCTCGAGGAGCTTCTCGGTGCGGCGTTCGACGACCTCTGGGCGGTCGTCGTCGTCAACGACGACGTCACCACGTTCGCAACGGTCATCACCGCCCTCGTTGAGATCTTCCACCACACGCCGCAGGCCGCCGAGGCGTTGGCGTGGACGGTGCATCGGAGCGGGCGCGCGCAGGTCGCCGTCGGCGACCGAGCGTTCGCCACCGACGGGACGACCCGCCTGCACCAGCGCGGGATCCAAGCGGTGGCCGAACCTCTCGGAGGCTGATCCGGCAGGACGCCTGCGGAACCGTGCGGTCGCCGGTCCGGAGAACACAGTCCTGGCGGTGGAACCTTCCAGCGATCGTCGCGGCCCGCGCCGGGTCGTCCTGCTCGCCGGCGTCCTGCTGCTCGCCGTCGCGATCCCGGTTCTCGCCGTGCGGTTCGCCGGCTCACCGCCGCCCATGAGGACGATCGTGGAGCTGCGTTCGGCGCTCGTCGCATGCTCGGACGGCGACATGACCGAGGGCCGGCTCATCGAGCCCGACGTGCAGGACTGCTACTACCGGGTGATGTCGTCGGCGGTGCGCGCCGGGCAGATGATGGACGTCCAGGCCGCCCTCGCCGAGCAGATCGAGGACACGCCCGGCATCTACTCGGCGTGCCACAGCGTCGGTCACCGCGTCGGCAAAGAGGCGTTCGCGAAGTACAAGGACATCGCCGAGCTCATCCGCACCAACGATACGACGACCTGTCAGTACGCGTTCGGCCACGGGATACTCGACGGTTTCGCGTTCTCCGACCCCTCCGACGAGGAGTTCCGCGCCGCGGCGTCGGCCTGCGTCGCCATGCGGCTGCTGGGCCCGGAGGGCAACAAGGTCTACAAACTCTGCTCGGACGGCCTCGGCCACGCGGCCTGGACCTCCACCGAGGACGTCTGGGACGCCGTCGCGCGCTGCCGCATGCTCGACGACCCGCTGGCGCGTGCGACCTGCGGGGAGGGGATCATGATGCAGATCTACGAACCGGCCGGCTCCGAACCCTCCCGCGACATCGCCCGCGCCCCGCTCGAGGTGCCACAGCTCTGCGTGTCCTGGCCGGACCTCGGTGAGACCCGCGAGGGGTGCTACTCGGGTTCTGGCTACGTCTACACCCGTGCCGCGTGGGTCCTGCACTATCAGCGCAACTCGAGCCCCGGAGGCGTGCTCAGCGCCGAGCAGCGTGCGCGCATGCAGACCCTGATGCTGGGCGCGGCCGCGCTCTGCGGCAAGCACCCGGATCCCAAGGGTGTCTCGGTGTGCCTGCGCTCGGTCGCCCAGCAGGTGCCCCCGAGCGTCTACGAGGACGAATCGCTCACCGACGCCGTCTGCGGGTCGCTGGGTGAGTTCGAGTCGTGGTGCCGCGAGTTCCGTTTCGAGGTTTCCTGACCCACGGACCTGGGGTACCTGTCCGGCGGCGCCGCGTCGCGCGGATCTCCTAGCCGCGGCTCGGTTCGCCGCCGCTCAACGAGAGAGTCGTCCGGCGAAGATCCAGCCCACGCACTTGCGGTTCTCGGGTCGCTTCTCGGTTGCCAGATGGAGGCGTACGGCGGCCTTCTGGGAGGTCATCGTCCGGTCGACGACGACGTACGGCGCGGCGTCGTCGTTGCGTCCTATCCACGGGCGGATGGAGAGACGCATGGTCCCGTTCCCGGCCTTGGCCATGGCGATCGCGGCCTTGCGCGCGAGACTGCTGGTCGGGTGCGTCTCGAGGACGCGCTCGCCGTCGAAGATCGCGTACCCCGCTTTCCGGGGACCTTTCACACCGGTGGCCTTCACCTTGTAGCGGCGTCTCGGTTCACCGAGGAGCTCGACGCCGACCAGGCGGGGACGGTCATCCGCGGGCAGTCCCGTGAGGAGGGTCTCCCGCAGCGTGTCGCCGAGTGGAAGCAGGAGACCCGGCACGTCGGGCAGGGCGTGTTCGATCCCCTCGATCCGGACACGTCGACGTTCGTGTTTCCAGGCGCTCATGGGGGTGACGGCGATCGCGAGGAGCGTGCCTCGCTCGCTCGACGGGAGCGCGCGCATCGCCCGGTCGAGTCCGAGGTACGGGTGCGCCGGCTCGGCGATGACGCTGCGCGGTGCGGCCGGGTCGAGATCGGCGAGCGACGCGACCACGCCGCTGGTCCCGAGCTCGAAGCGCTCGACGGTGACGGCGGCGTCGAGCGCCCGGTCGATGTCGGCGCCGGGCCCGAACGCGATGAACGCCCCGGACAGGTGGCCGACCATGCTGCGTTCTACGGTGAATCCTGGCTTGCTCATGGGGTGCTCCTCGTCGTTGTCGGGTTTCCGCGACGCGGTGTCCGTCCCGGGGCCGCGACTGTCCTGCCATCGTCCTGCTCGGCAGGGTGTTCATCCGTGCCCGCCTCGCCGGTTCGCGGGACGGTCGGCGGCGTGTACCGCCGTCTTCTGGTCCTGCTCTGCTTCGCCGGTCTGGCGCTCGGGGTCGCCTACGTGGGGACCGGGGTTCTCGAGGACGTGCTGCGATCGGCGCGTTCGGAGACCGCCCGCCGCGTCGAGTCGCTTCCGCCGCCCTCGGCCGACGTTTCCACGCAGTCGACGCCGCCTGCGTCCGTGTCCGCCCCGGACCAGATCGTCACCGATCCCGGCGTCGTCGCATCGTCGCCTTCGACGTCGGGTGCCTCAGTGCAGGGGTTCGCTCCGGCCGTGGCCGCCGACGTGGTCGCGAGGTTGAACACCGAGCGTCTCGCCGCCGGCCTCTCCGCGCTGCGTGTCGACGAGACGCTCGCCGCCGAGGCTGCCGCGTGGGCCGAGCAGATGACCAGGAACGGTTACGTCCACAGCACCCACGACCGCCTGGTGATGCTCAGCAACGAGTTCGGCGGCGGCGGGATGGCGGAGAACCTGCACGCCCCTGAGGTCCAGTGCGCCGCCGCGCTGAGCTGCGATCTCGACGACGCCCGTCCGACGTCCGGCGTGCTCCACGTGGACTGGATGCGTTCGTCGTCGCATCGTTCCACGATGCTCGATCCCGCCTGGGACCGTGTCGGTGTCGGTGTCTACTGCGACGCCGCCGGCCGCATGTGGGCGACGGCGCTCTTCGTCGCGCCCGCCGGGGTGGCCGTGTCCGGCGACGACGTGGTGCCGTACCGCGAGCCTTCGGTTTCCGGTAACGACGGGGTGACCTGTACCGGGAGCACGCGCGCCCACAATCCGCGCTGGCAGCACACGCCGGTCTCCTGAGCCGCAGACGCCGAAAGGGCGACCCGCGTGTCGCGGATCGCCCTTTCTTGGTCCGGTTTCCCGGTGTGTTCAGGACGCAGTGACCTGCGCCGAGGTTTCGATGCCCTCCATGTTGGCGGCGCTGTCGACGAGGTCGAAGATCGTCGCCTCCCATTCCTCGGAGAGTGCCATCAGGTACTCCCATGCGAGATCGTTCGACGCGAGCGCCGTGTCGATCGTCGCGAAGAGGTCGGTGATCGAGACGATGTCGAGTTTCACGACGCCGACCCGACGGAAGCCGAGGAGGAGTTCTCCGCCCCAGGCGACCCGTTCGAGGACTTTCTCGGCCTCTGCCTTTTCGAGCGCCTGGGCGATCTCGAGCCGGCGTTGCGGTGTGGCCTTCAGGAGAAGGTCACGCACCGCCCCGTCGCGGGGTCGTCGTGGCGTGCCGCCGATGAGGTGGTTCACCACGAGCTGCACGGGTGACTCCTGCATGATCCGCTCGTGGAGCTCGTCGCTCACCTCGGAGTTCGAGGAGAAGTACATCGCGGCGATCTCGGCGGTCTCGAGGATGAGTGCCATGTCGTCGAGTGCGGTGTACTTCACCGGTGCTGCCGGCGTCGTCGTCGCGCTCAGGTGACCTGCGGTCACCAGGACGTGCTGCGCTCCGGGGGTGAGCCGTCGGCGCAACTGGTTCTTCGACGTCAAGGCGTTCGCCAGGGCGGTGTCGCCGGCCGGGTTCCCGCTGCACGCCCATCGGGCGACTGCGGTGCTGACCGGCACGGACGGTTCGTCGAGGACGGCGGACGCGACGCGGTCGCGCAGGTCGTCGTCGATGTTGCCGAGCCGTCCGAGGAGGACGGCCGTGTCGACGCCTTGGCAGCCGATCGCGACGAGTCGCGGATCGGCGTCGAGGACGCGTTCGATGGGTTCACGCAGCGTCTCGGTCAGGATGGTGACGAGCGCCTGCGTGTCCGCACCGATCGCCTTCGCGACGAGATCGTCGCGTCGGAGGAGTTCGGCGGCGGCCGCGTCGGCGACCGTCTTGTCGGCGTCGCCGCTCAGGAGCGTGAGCTCCTGCGAGGTCGTCTCGCGGTTGGCCACCGCACCGAGTCGGACGTTGGCCGACGGGTGCGTGACGAGACGGGCTACGTTCGCCCGTCCGGGTACGAGCCGTCCGAGGGTCGTTCCGGCGTCGCCGCCGGACTTGAAGGTGAGGAGCTCGTCGAGGAGAGCGCCGGTCGGGATGACGCCGACGTACTCGAGTTGCTCGAGGTCGGCGTTCCGCCAGAGGACGTCCCCGGACGGGGATGCCTGCATGGGGGTTCCGATCAGGATGTTTGCGAGTGAGACCATGATGCCTCCTGGTGCGGCGGGTGCCGCGTGTGTGGTTCCGGTCACCGTCGTGGCCCCGCCGGCTCGGGCAAAGACCGCGTCACCGGTCCGGTCTCCGCGGCGGTCGCCGGCCTTGCCGGTCGTTCAGCCGTCGTTGCCCGGGGCCGGTGGTTCGCCGACCTCGATGCCTTCCGGTCCGGTCGCGGTGGGTTTGGCCGTCGGCGGCCACGTGGGGTACCAGACCCGGCCGTTGTTCTCCGCGACGGTCTCGTCCGGGCAGCCTCCCGCGGTCGAGCAGGGGAGGAGGGCATGGTCGGCGAGCTGGTCGGCGCTGCAGTTCGGTGCGAACACGTTTCCGTACACGACCTGCGGGTCGGCGTACGCCCCGGAGATGCGGATGCCCCAGCAGGTGCCCGTGTCGCCGGCGGCGACGAAGATCACATGGTCTTCGCGCGAGAGCATGGAGGTGGCCTCGGTCCCGTACCCGAAGTTCAAAGTGGCGCGCTCGCTGCCGATGAAGACGATGTCGCTGATCTCCGGGTTCAAGGTGTCGGTGTCGAGGTTCCCCCAGCCGTCGTTCGTCCGGGCGAGCGGCGCGACCTCGCCGACGAGCCGTCCCAGCCGTTCCTGCAGGGATGCGTCGTCGTACTTCGCGACGTAGAGCTCGGTCCCTTCGAGGTTGACGAGCGGGCGTACCGCTTCCTGCTCCGGCGAGGCGCAGGAGGCCAGGAGGGCGGGCAGGATGAGGGCGAAGAGGCCGGTGAAGAGACGTGCGCGGTTCACGGGACGCTCCGGACGGCGGGTTCGATGATCGCGTCGAGCGTCACCGCGTCGACGCTGCCGTCGTCGAAGGTCACGAGGAGATCGAGCTTCCAGGTACCCTCGACGCCGAGGTCCCGGGTGCTCAGGAGCCACGAGCCGTCGGGCTGCGGGGAGAACTCCCGCTGGAGCGGCCCGATCTCGATGCGGGCCAGAGAGAACGCTCCCGTGACGGCGCTCAGCCGGCGGCTCTCCCCGTTCGCGTCGAACGCCGTGAAGAGGAAGCGGTTCTCCGCCCCGGCGCGTGCGGGCAGGATCTCGAGGACGGCCTCGCCCGGCCCGAAGGGCGCCCGCACCACCGTCGGTTCGAAGTCGTCGAGCGCGAGGCTCAGGCCGAGATCGCCTTCGCCGCCTCCGAGGTGGCTGTGCCCGCCGCCTGCGAAGTGGTTGCCGCCGGCCGCCGGCGCGGCGCCCGAGGTGAGCGCCGCGGTGGCGACGATGATCGCCGCGAGCATGCCGGTCTCGGCGAGGAGGCTCCGTTTCAGGTGGGTCCTGACCGTACCGGTATCGACGGGTCCGACGGGTCCGTCCGGCGTATCGGCAGCACCTGCCGTCGTCTCCGACGTGCCGGTCGCGTCGCTACCGCCCGCTCGCACCGAACGCCTCAGGGCCGGGACGAGCGCGAAGTGGTTGTACGCGCCGATGCCGCCGACGATGGCGACGAGGAGGAACTTCGCCAGGAGCGTGAGCCCGTAGCGATCGGTGAAGAGTTCGGTGGGGGAGGTGAACATGGCGCTCGCGAGGATGCTGCCACCCACGAAGACGGAGACGACGCTCACGGTCGCGAGCTTGGAGAACCGTTCGACGATCTCGGCGATCACGTCGTCGGCGAGACGGGAGCGTCGCAGGACGACCCACGCGACCCCCGGGATGCCTCCGAGCCAGACGCTCGCCGCGAGCAGGTGGAGGATTTCGCCGATGCTCCCGGCGATCTTCCACGGCACCACGGCGACGTGACCACCCATGGCGAAGGAGAAGGCGACGCCGGCGGCGGCGATCGCCCCGATGAGCGCCCCGACGACACGGGTGCCCTTCTCGGCGAGCAGGAGCACCGCGGTGCAGAGACCGAAGAGCGCGCTCATGCGCACCAGGAGCGCCGCGCCGGAGGACGACTGCAGCACGATCTGCACGATGATGCCGATCGAGTCCCACGACCCGCCGTTGAGCAAGAGCGCGTTGTTGAGCAGCGTCAGCGGGGTCAGCACGAGTCCGAGGATGGCGAACACGGTGCTCCCGCGCCGGAGCAGCGCGCCCAGTTGCGGGTCGGCCCCGACGGCGAGCGGGCCGCTGAGCGCCCAGAGCGCGGCGAGGAGTCCGACGGCGAGCAACACCGAGAGGTAGGTGCCACCACGCAGCAGGTGGGAGAGCGTGATGAACTTCGCGGTGGGGTCGTCGACCTTCTCGGCGCGTACGGCGCCGCCGGCGTCGGCCGGGTCACCGTAGAAGAACGTGAAGCTGCCGTTGATACCGTGTCCGTCCTCGGACACCGCCCGCCACGAGACCGCGTACCATCCGGTACCGGTGCGTTCCGGGAGGTCCCAGCGGACTCGCAGGCCGCCACCTGCGGGTTCGTTCGAGCGTTCCGCCAGTTCGGTGACGGCGCCGCCCGCGTCGATGAGCCGGGTGGAACCTTCGGCGACGGTGACCTTTTCGTTGAAGACGATCTCGATGAACTCGGGAAGTTCCTGCAGGACGCTCCCGTCGGCCGGGTTCGTCGAGGAGACCGACGCGTGCGCGGACACCGGAGCGACCGGCGAGAAGAACGTCCCGAGGAGGGCGAGCAGGAGGAGGAGACCTCCGCGGTGCATGGCGCGGGTGCGTTTCAGGTGACGTCTCACCGGGAGCACTGTTGGCTTCGGGGCGAAATCAGCACGGGACAGGCGTATCGTGCCGCTCGTCGGCCGAGGGGATGCAGGGGATGTCGACGAGGCGGGGTCCATGGTTCAGCCCTGGCTTCCTGGTGCGGCTTCCTTCGCCGGGTCCACGATGAAGCCCCGCAGGGTCTGCTCGATCTGCACGACCATCGAATCGCGGACGATCTTGCAGAGGTACCGGTACTCCTCGGGTACCACCGGGCAGAACTCGTCGATCGCGGCCGCGTCGAGCGCGATCGTCGCCACGCTCCCGAGCGCTCGCGTGATGCACTCCCGGGCGTAGATGCCGGGCCGGCCACCGGTGCAGATCTCCATGGCGCGCTCGGGGGTGATGTGGGGTGACCAGATGACGTCGCGGCCGATCGACTGGTAGCAGGGCAGAGGGTTGGGGAGGTTCTTGTCGCACCAGTCGCGCGCCTCGATCTCGCGCTCGGGGAGACCGCCCATCGCGGACGTGCCGTACTCGATGCAACCGGTGTGGAAGATCGGGTCGAGGCCCACGCACTGACCCAGCAGGGTGTCGGGGTGCCCGACGGGCAGGTTCATCGCGTCGAGAGCCTTTCGTTGGGTGTTCCACTCCATCGCGACGCCGGTGACGCAGAGACGGAAGATCACCTCGGGGGTGCTCTCCTTCGACGGGTCGTCGTCGTTGGAGAACTCCTCGGGCTTGTAGAAGACGCGGCAGAAGTCCATGCCTCGTTCCAGGTCGTTGTTCACCCGCCGCGCCGCGGCATGACCGAGACCGTGGATGCATTGGCGGTAGCCGTGGTTGGTGGTGTCGCCGGTGCCCTCGCAGAGGTTCGGCATCTCCCGGCGGAGCGTCTCGTCGCTGAAGTCGGCGCTGGCCCCTTCGATGACCCCGTGGAGGTAGCCGTAGTCGCAGGGGTCGGATCCGGCCGCGAAGGCTTTCGGGATGTCCTGGTAGATCTTGAAGCCCATGCGTCCCAGCTTGTGACCGATCGAGTGACAGTTGGTCTGCATCCAGGAGTCGCCCTCCTGCCAGCGGCGGCTCACCTCGCGGAGCGCGACACCCATGCCGTTGCTCTTGACGATGCCTTCGAAGTAGCGGTTCACACAGAGCAGCTGGTCGGTGGCCGAGGATGGGTCCATGCATTCGTCGAAGGTCTTCGGCGTGGCGAGCAGGTCGGATCCGGGTTCGGCGCTGAGCGTGCCGACGGTCGCTTCTTTGACCGGGGAGAGTCCGGCGAGCGACGATCCGAGGAGCACGACGACGGCGATGAGCCAGCCTTCGAGCGCGAAGCTGCGCCGGAGGCGGGGGGCGCCCGCGTGCCCGGTCGCGTCGGGTTCTGCAGCCGTCGCCGGCGGCAGCGCCGGTGTCTCCGCGGCGCCGTCGTCCAGGTCGTCGGCGTTCAGGTCGTCGGCGAGAAGGTTGCGCAGCCGGGGAAGTACGCCGCGTGCCGCGTGGTAGATCGCGATCGGTGCGATCCCGAGGAGGACGAGGCCCCATTTCGCGACGAGGATCTGGCCGTATCGGTACTCGAGGAACGCCAGGAGGTCGGTGATGTTGGCGGCGTGCGTGCGCACGACGGTGAGTGCCACGCCGCTCAGCATGATGGCTCCGACGGCGATCACCGCGGGCACGGTGAACGACGTCATGAACGCACGGTTCGCGCCCCGGCGCCCGGCGAGGAGGAACGTCGCGAGCGCCCCGGCCCAGAACGCCGCCCCAAGCAGGTGGACGACGGTGAGCGGTACGAGCAGCCCGGGGAGCAGAGCGGTGCCCATGTGTCCGGTGAGGGTCTCACCGACGGCGAACAGCACGAGTCCTGCGGTCGTCGCGACGGTTCCGCGCACCGCGAACAGGGTGGCGACGGAGACGATGACGAGGAGCCAGCCGAGCACCGTCGGCATCGTGGTGGCGACGCGTCCGAATCCGTAGAGCAGGCCGGAGCCGGCCCCTGCACGTGTCGAGACGACGAGGAGACGCAGCACGGTCATCGCGGCGAGCCCGAGGGCGAGCCGTCGGTGGAGGCGTCCGGGGTCCGCGCCGAGAAGATCCCGTCGGGCGAGCCAGACGGCGCCGAGCCATCCGGCGAGGATGCCGTAGAGGGAGAGTCTGGTGAGCGTGTCGCCGAGGGTTCCGAGGAGCCCGGTTCTCGGGGTCAGGTCGCTGATGGGTCCGCCGTCGGGCTGCCCGACCGAGAAGTACGACTGCCCGGCGGCGACGTGTCCGTCGGAGCCCACCGATCGCCAGACGAGGACGTAGGTCCCGTAGTCGAGCGCCGGCGGGGTGAGGGTGACGGTGCGGCCGTCGAAGCGGGGACCGTCGCCGGTGAAGGGGACGGGCGTGCCGTCGCGGTGGGAGAGGGAGATTTCCACCGCGTCGGGGTCGGGGTCGTTGGAGAACCGTATGGTGAGCGTGGCCGG
>JAGWXX010000053.1 GCA_018969685.1 Acidobacteriota bacterium
GGCTCCACCACGATCGCCGCGTCCTCCAGTTCGTTCGTGCCGGCAGGGCGACGGCCATCGGCGACGAGCGCATCCCACGCGCGGTAGACCGCCGGCGTCGACGCACCGAACGGCGGCACGACGAGCGTCACGTCGCGCGGGACGAACGGCAGCGGCTCGACGACCTCCCCGATGCCGCGCACGCGCGCCCGGCCGCCGACCATGCAGAAGGGGACGTCGGCGCCGATGCGGGCCGCGGCTCCGAGGTCGTCGAACCCTGCCCAGCGCAGCACGGCAGCGGCGTCCGCCGACCCGCCGCCGAGTCCGCCACCGTGGGGAATGCGCTTCGTGAGCCGCACGTCGGCGCGGCGCCCCGCGAGCGCGAGGGCGCGGCGCACGAGGTTGTCCGGACCGTCGCCGATGCCCGCTGCGAACGGGCCGTCGACCACGAGTTCGCCGGGGCGGTCGCCCGCGGGCTCCCGCAGCTGCAGCAGGTCGGAGAGCTCGAGCTCGACCATCTCCGCGTCGATGAGGTGGAAGCCGTCGTCGCGCACGCCGGTGACGCGCAACGAGAGCGTGAGCTTGGCGCGGGCCTCGACGGTGGTCACCGTGCCGCCTCCGCCAGCCGGACCCAGTCGTCGACGCCGAGTTCCTCGGGGCGCTGCTGCGGATCGATCCCGGCGGCGGCAAATGCGTCCGCGTCGACCAGCCCCGCGAGCGACCGGCGGAGCATCTTGCGGCGCTGGCCGAACCCCGCGCGCACGAGCGCGAACATGGCCGCCGGGTCGCCGGCTGCGCGGGGGACGGGGCGGCGGCGGATCTCGACCAGCGCCGACTCGACGTTCGGCCGCGGCACGAACACGGTCGCGGGCACGTCGCCGACGATCCGTGCCTCGGCCCAGTACGCCACCTTGACGCTGACCGCGCCGTACGCATCGGTGCGCGGTGCGGCGACGAGCCGGTCGGCGACCTCGCGCTGCACCATGACGAGCTGGTGCACCACCCACGGCGCACGGTCGAGGACGTCGGCCACCAGCGGCGTCGCGATGTTGTAGGGGAGGTTCGCCACGAGGTGCCAGCTGCCGGATCGCGCCTGCAGCTGCGACCAGTCGTAGTCCATCGCATCGGCGCGGACGACCTCGACGTTCGCGACGCCATCGAGCACCTCGTGCAGTGCGGCGACGAGGCCCTCGTCCACCTCGATGGCGAGGATCTCCGCACCGGTCTCGGCGAGTGCGAGGGTCAGCGAGCCGAGTCCCGGACCCACCTCGACGACCCGGTCCCCGGGGCCGATGCCGGCGAGGCGCGCGATGCGCCGCACGGTGTTGGCGTCGGCGACGAAGTTCTGTCCGCGCGACCGCCGCGGGGCGAGTCCGTGCCGCTCCAGCAGCCGCCCGATCTCGGCGCGACCGTGGGTCACGCGGGCCCCGCCGAGGGCCGGGTCACCACTCGACCGAGATCGGAATGGGGGAGTCGACGAGGTCGGCGAGCTCGACGAACTTCGACGTGTGCAGCATGATCGTGACGCCGCCCGGCACGAGGAGGCTGTACGAGCTGACGCACTGCAGTCGACGGCCGTTGTTCATGTTCGTCACCGTCATCTCGAGGCCGGGCGGCACGGTCGTGCTGTAGCAGGTCGCCGAACTGGTGAAGCCGAAGTTGGTGAACGTGGCGACGCCATCCACTGACAGCGGATTCTCGGCGGGATAGGCGATCACGGCCGAGCCCGACGGCGAGACGGGCGACGGTCCCGTGAGGATCACGGGTGCCGGGATGGAGTCGTCGATGACGGGAGCCGCGACCGTCGTCGCCGGTGCCGTGGCGGCCTCGGTGCCGCCGTCGCCGCCGCACGACCGTGCGAGGAGCACGACGAGGATCGTGAAGCCGCCCAGCACGGCAATGCGCCTCCGTTCGTACACCGACATCGGCATGGCGCGACGCTACGGAGCGATCCCCGGGAAGGCAAGGCAGGCGTTGTCGGTGGTGCGCCGCGCGAAGTCGCGCTCGTCCTCGCCGCGCAGGGCCGCGACGAACCGGCCGACCTCCGCGACGAGCGCGGGCGAGTTCGGCCTGCCGCGGTGCGGCACCGGCGCGAGGAACGGCGCGTCGGTCTCGACGACGATGCGGTCCCCCGGGCACCATCCCGCGGCCTCCCGGACGTCGTTCGCAGTGGGGAACGTGACGATGCCGGAGAACGACAGGTACGCGCCGCGCTCGACGCACCGTCGCGCCTCGTCCTCGCCGCCGGTGAAGCAGTGGAACACCGTGCGCTCGGGCACCCCCTCCGCGTCGAGCACGTCGAACGTGTCGTCCCAGGCCTCGCGCGTGTGGATGACGAGCGACAATCCGTGCGCCTTGGCGAGCGCGATCTGCTCGGCGAACGCGGCCCGCTGGACGTCGCGCGGGGAGTGGTCGTAGTGGTAGTCGAGGCCGCACTCGCCCACGGCGACGACGCGCGGCGAACCGATGAGCGGCGCGACGGTGGCGACGCCCTCGGTCGCGTCGTGCGGGTGCAGGCCGACCGTCGCCCAGACCTTCGGGTGGCGCGACGCGATCTCGACGGCCGCGGACGACGTCCGCGCGTCGGTGCCGATGACGATCAGCGCCGAGACGCCGGCGTCGTGCGCAGCACCGACCGCGCCATCCGCGGGCACGCCCATCTTCTCGTCGTAGACGTGGCAGTGGGTGTCGACCCACACGGTCAGGCCTTCTTCCGCGGGAACAGCGGGTCGCCCTTCGTCACCGCCAGGCCGCCCGGATAGCCGCCCCACGCCGTGTCGCGGCCGATCCGCGCCTCGTGCACGGGGCGGTCGATGCCGATGCGGCGGAGGATCTCGGCGCAGGTTCGGGGCATCGCGGGGCTCGCGAGGATCGCGACGATCCGCAGCACCTCGAGCGCGCCGCCCATGACGGCGTCGAGCTCGGGGCCCGGCTCCATCTTCCACGGCTCGTTCACCTCGAGGTTCGCGTTCGCCGCGCGGATGAGCGACCACGTCGCCTCGAGCGCGCGGCTGGGCTGGACTGCCTCCCACGCCGCGGCCGCGTCCTCGACCGCGCGGGCGGCCGCGTCCGCGAGCGGCGAACCGGGCAGCGGCGCAGGCCCGATCCCGCCGCACTTGCTGCCGACCACGGTCGCGACGCGCGACAGCAGGTTGCCGAGGTTGTTGGCGAGGTCGGAGTTGTAGCGCGCGAGCAGGCCCTCGTGCGTGAAGTCGCCGTCGTTGCCGTAGGCGGTGTCGGCGAGCACGTAGTAGCGGAAGCCGTCGACGGACACCTCGTCGACCAGGTCGAGGGGGTTGACGACGTTGCCCGTGGTCTTGCTCATCTTCTCGCCGCCGACGAGCAGCCAGCCGCCGACCGCCCAGCCCCGCGGCGGCTCGAGCCCGGCCGACATCAGCATCGCCGGCCAGTACACGCAGTGGAACCGGATGATGTCCTTGCCGATGAAGTGGTAGTCGACCGGCCACTTCCCGCGGAACCCGGCGTCGTCGGTGCCGTAGCCGTGCGCGGTGACGTAGTTCGCGAGCGCGTCGAACCACACGTAGGCGACGTGGTCGGGGTCCCACGGCAGCGGGATGCCCCAGTCGAGGCTGGTGCGGCTGACCGAGAAGTCGTCGAGGCCGCCGCGGATGAAGCCGAGCACCTCGTTCATGCGGTGCGCCGGCTTGATGGCGTCGGGGTGCGCTGCGTACCACTCGAGCAGGCGGTCGCCGAATCGGGAGAGCCGGAAGAAGTAGTTGGTCTCCTCCACCTGCTGCGGCTCGGTGCGGTGCACGGGGCACTTGCCGTCGACGATGTCGTCGGGCAGCAGGTAGGCCTCGCACGCGACGCAGTACTGGCCGCGGTAGGTGTCGAGCTCGATGTCGCCGGCGTCGTGGCACGCCTGCAGCAGCGCCTTCACTCCCGCGACGTGCCGGGCCTCGGTGGTGCGGATGAAGTCGTCGTGGGCGATGTCGAGCCGCTCCCACGCCTCGGCGAACAGCGGCGCGATCGAGTCGACGAACTCCTTGGGCGACACGCCCTTCGCGTCGGCGGCCTGCTGGATCTTCAGCCCGTGCTCGTCGGTGCCGGTCAGGAGGTGCACGTCGTCGCCGAGCAGCCGGTGCCACCGCGCGACGGCGTCGGCGACGATCGTCGTGTACGCGTGCCCGAGGTGCGGCTTCGCGTTGACGTAGTAGATCGGCGTCGTCACGCGGAACGCAGCCACGACGACACCCTACTGACCGGCTGAATAGCCTCGCGGGGTGCCCTACGAGTTCGACGGTGCGACCGCGGTGCGCGCGGACGGAGCGGGGCGATGGTCGGTCGACGTCGCCGAGGGTTGGGACATCCGCGGCAACGCCAACGGCGGCTACGTGATGTCGTTGATGGCCGCGGCGATGCGGGCCGAAGTCGAGCGGCCCGATCCGGTGTCGATCACGGTGCACTACCTCGCGCCCCTGGTCCCCGGTCCCGCGAGCATCGCGACCGAGGTCGTCAAGCGCGGAAGGCGACTCGCGACGGTGACGGCGTCGCTCGTGCACGGCGGGCGCGAGACGGCGCGGGCGATCGCCGCGTTCGGCGAGGTCGGCGGCAGCCTGGAGCACGCGCCGTTCGAGCACATCGGCATCTCGCCGCCCGACCTCCCGTCGCCCGAGGAGTGCCGTCGACGCTCCCCGACCGAGGGAGGCGTGCCGCTGGCGCTGATGGACCGGCTCGACCTTCGGCTGCACCCCGACGACACCGGCTTCGTGACGGGGTCGCCGCCCGGGCGCGCGGAGGCGCGGGGGTGGTTCGCGTTCGCCGACGGCCGCCCCGTCGACGCGCTTTCCGTGCTGCTCGCCTGCGACGCGTTTCCGCCGCCCCTCTTCAACCTGATCGGCGTGCCGGGCTGGGTGCCGACGATCGAGCTCACCGTGCACCTCCGTGCGCGGCCGTCCGGCGGTCCGTTGAGGTGCCGGTTCGTCACGGACGCGATGCGTGGCGGCACGTTCGTCGAGGACGGCGCGGTGTGGGACGGCGACGGCACGCTCGTCGCGATGTCGCGCCAGGTCGGGCTGATCGCCGGCTGAGGCCGGGGATCGGTCGCTAGCGGCCGGCGGCGACGTCGAGCGCGAGGTCGTAGGCGCGGTTGCGCGGCACGCCGAAGCGCACCGCCACGTCGGCGGCCGCGTCGCGCACCGACGCGCCGGCGCCGAGGACGGACCGCAGTGCCGCGCGCAGCTCGTCGTCGCCGGCCGGCGCCGCGGCGGGCGCGCCCTCGACCACCAGCACGTACTCGCCGCGCGGCTCGACGGCTCGTGCGTGCGCGGCCGCCTCGGCGAGCGTCGAGCGTCGGACCTCCTCGTGCAGCTTCGTGAGCTCCCGCGCCACGGCGACCCGCCGCTCCGGGCCGCACGCGGCCGCGAGGTCGGCGAGGGTTCGCTCGAGGCGGTGGGGCGCCTCGTAGACGACGGTGGTGCGCGGTTCGCGCGCGACGTCGGCGATCCGTTCGTCTCGCGCCTCGCCGGAGCGCGGCAGGAATCCCTCGAACACGAACCGCGCCGCGTCGAGGCCGCTCAGCACGATCGCCATCACCGCGGCGCTCGGACCGGGCACCATCGTGACGGCGCACCCTGCGTCGAGCGCGGCGCGCACGATGCGGCCGCCGGGGTCGCTGATGCCGGGGGTGCCGGCATCGGTCACGAGCGCGACGTCCTCGCCGCGCTGCAGCGCCTCGACCACCTCCGCCGCGGCGCCGTGCTCGGTGTGCTCGTTGACCACGAGGTACGTCGCCTTCGGCACCCCGAGGTGCTCGAGCAACCGGCCGGTCCTGCGCGTGTCCTCGCAGCAGACGATCGCGGCGCCGGCGAGCGCGGCGGCCGCCCGGGGCGGCACGTCGCCGAGGTTGCCGATGGGCGTGGCGACGAGCGTCAGCGTTCCGGTCACGGCGTGCGCACCTCGAGCCGCCCGCCCGGCGCGACGCCCCAGCGCTCGAACGACCCCGCGCGCGCCTCGACCACGGTGCGGGCGCGCGGCACGGGCTGCGCGACGCGCCAGCGCGCGAGCCGCTGCACCTTGATGACCCTGCCGTCGCCGTCGAGGTACGCGACGTCGAGGGCGAACGGCGCGCCGCACGAGTGCACCCAGCGGCACGGTTGCAGGACGACGGCGCCGTCGAGGTCGGCGCGGCCGATCACGCCGCGCCTGCGGGACGAGCGGGTCTGCGCGACGTCGGCGCTCGCGAGCACGCGGCCCTCCTGCACCAGCCACCCTGCGCGGAGGCCCGGTTCGCGCGCCACGGCCGTCAGACGTTGAAGCGGATCTCGAGCACGTCGCCGTCGGCGACGCGGTACTCCTTGCCCTCGACGCGGATCTTGCCGAGGTCGCGGGCCTTCGACCACGAGCCGATGGCGAGCAGCTCCTCGCACGCGATCACGTCGGCCCGGATGAATCCGCGCTGCAGGTCGGTGTGGATGCGACCTGCGCACTCCGGTGCGGTCGACCCCGCGCGGAACGTCCACGCGCGCGACTCCTTCTCGCCGGTGGTGAAGAACGTGCGCAGGCCGAGCAGGTGGTACGCCGAGCGGACCATGCGCGGCAGCGCGCCCTCGCCGAGCCCGAGGCCCGTGAGCATCTCGGCGCGGTCCTCCGGAGGCAGCTGCGCCGCCTCCGCCTCGAGCTGCACGCACATGCCGAGCACCTCGACGTCGTGCTCGCCGGCCGATCCGGGGGGTGCGAGCTCCGCCCGCACGCGCGCGACTGCGGCGGGGATCCCGTCCAGCCCGTCCTCCGCGACGTTGACGACGGCGAGCACCCGGCGGGTGGTGAGCAGGAAGTGCGGCGCCAGGAGCGCGCGGTCGTCGTCGTCCAGCCCCGCGCGGTAGAGCGGGCGGCCCTCGGCGAGGTGGGCGTGCGCGCGCTCGAGCGCGGCGACCTCGCCGGCGACGGACTTGTCCATCTTGGCGGCCTTCTGCATGCGGGAGATCTTCGACTCGACCGACTCGAGGTCGGCGAGTGCGAGCTCGAGCTCGACGATGCGCAGGTGCTCCAGCGGGTCGGACGGGCCGGGGATGTCGTCGTCGACGAACGAGCGCAGCACGAAGACGATGGCGTCGACCTCGCGGATGTTGGCGAGGAACTTGTTGCCGAGGCCCTCGCCCTTGCTCGCGCCCTCGACCAGGCCGCCGATGTCGACGACCTCGACGGTGGCGTGCACGACGTTCTTCGACTCCGACATGGCGGCGAGCGCGTCGAGCCTCGGATCGAGCACGCGCGCGACGCCGATGTTGGGGTCCTTGGTGGCGAACGGATACGGAGCTGCGAGGGCTCCGCCGCCCGTGAGCGCGTTGTAGAGGGACGACTTGCCGGCGTTCGGCAGGCCGACGAGTCCGAACCGTTCCATGGGCGGCGCCAACCTAACCCCTTGCCGGCCGGAGGGTCCCGAATTGGCTGCCCAATGTGGCGCCGAACGGGGCAATTGTTACTATGGCGGTAGGAGAAATCCCCGCCGCGAGGAGCCCCCACCGATGACCGCATTCGACCTCGACCTCAGCAAGTACGCCCTCGGCTGGAGCGACGAGACCGAATACGCATTTGCACCCGAGAAGGGCCTCAGCGACCGCGTGATCGACCAGATCTCGTGGTGGAAGGGCGAGCCGCGCTGGATGCGCGATCTGCGCATGAAGTCGCTGCGCACGTTCGACCGCAAGCCGATGGCGCCGTGGTTCTCGGTCAACATGCCCGATCTCGACTTCCAGGACATCTTCTACTACCTGAAGCCCGCGGCGGCGCAGACCGACGAGTGGGACGACCTGCCCGAGCAGATGAAGAAGACCTACGAGAAGCTCGGCATCCCCGAGGCCGAGCGCAAGTACCTCGCAGGCGTCACCTCGCAGTACGACAGCGAGGTCGTCTACCACCGCAACCGCGAGGAGCTGGAGCAGCAGGGGATCCTCTTCTGCGACATGGACACCGCCCTGCGCGAGTACCCGGACATCGTGAAGCGCTACTTCGGGTCGGTGATCCCGATGGGCGACAACAAGTTCGCCGCGCTCAACACCGCCGTGTGGTCGGGCGGCTCGTTCATCTACGTGCCGCCGGGCGTCGAGTGCGAGATGCCGCTGCAGGCCTACTTCCGCATCAACAGCGAGAACGCGGGCCAGTTCGAGCGCACGCTGATCGTCGCGGACGAGGGCTCGAAGGTGCACTACATCGAGGGCTGCTCCGCCCCCGTGTACACGAACGACGCGCTGCACTCGGCGGTGGTGGAGATCGTGGTGAAGCCGAGCGCACACGTGACCTACACCACGATCCAGAACTGGTCGCCCAACGTCTACAACCTCGTGACGAAGCGCGCGCGCGTCGAGGCCGAGGGCCACATGGAGTGGATCGACGGCAACATCGGCTCGAAGCTGACGATGAAGTACCCGAGCGTCTACCTCGTGGGGCCGAAGGCGACGGGCGAGGTGCTCTCGGTGGCGTACGCCGGGGCGGGCCAGCACCAGGACGCGGGCGCGAAGATGGTGCACGCGGCGCCGGAGACGACGTCGAAGATCGTGTCGAAGTCGATCTCGAAGGATGGCGGCATCACCACCTACCGCGGCCTCGTGCGGGTCGAGGAGGGCGCCACGGGCTGCAAGAGCCACGTGCAGTGCGACGCGCTCATCCTCGACGAGGACTCCGAGAGCCGCACGCTGCCGTACATGGAGGTGGGCGAGCGCGACGCGCAGATCGGCCACGAGGCGACGGTGTCGAAGATCGCCGACGAGCAGCTCTTCTACCTCATGAGCCGCGGGCTGTCGCACGAGCAGGCGATGGGCATGGTGGTGAACGGCTTCATCGAGCCGGTCACCCGCACGCTGCCGATGGAGTACGCGGTGGAGTGGAGCCGCCTGATCGAACTGCAGATGGAGGGGTCGGTCGGCTGAGCCGGCCGCCCGCGACCGTCCTCGCGACATGCGCACCGACTGCAAGCACTTCGAGAGCCGCACGTACGCCAGCGGCGACACGATCCGCAGGTGCAATCTCGGGCTGGCCCCCGACGCGCCGTGGCGGTGCCCTGAGGCGTGCGAGCGCTTCGAGCGCAGGCTCGTCGACGTCGCGTGGGCGCACGGGTCGCTGGTACCGCCCGCGGCGCCGGTGGAGCCCGCCAGCCTCGACGACGGGTCGGCAGCCGCCGTGCTGAACGAGGCCGCCGCGATCGTGGACGCCGCGATGGGCGACGTGGTGGCGGACCTGAACGACAAGCGCAAGCGCAAGAAGAAGAACAAGAAGAAGAAGTGACCCGATGAACGCCACCACCCACCAGTTGCCGACCTCCGACGAGGAGATCTGGCGCTACAGCCGCATCGGCGAACTCGACCTTGCCTCGTTCCGCGACGGATCGGCGTCGACCACGGTGTCGGGCGCGGATGGCCTGGGCCCGGCCGAAGTGGGGGACGCATCGTCGGCGCCCGACGTCTTCGCCGCGATGAACGCCGAGTCGCCGGCGGTGGTGGGACTGCGCGTGCCGCGCGGCACGGTGCACCCGCGCACGGTCGAGGTGCTGCACGACGTGGACGGCGACGGCGTGATGGTGCGTCCGCGCCTGGTGATCGACGCGGAGGAGAACAGCGAGGTGACGGTGGTCGAGCGCTTCGCCTCGGCGGACGGCACGCGTGCGCTCGTGCTGCCGGTCGTCGAGATCCGCGCGGCGGCTGCGGCGAGGGTGACGTACGTGTCGATCAACGAGCTCGGTCGCGACGCGTGGATGATCGGGCACCAGGGCGCGGTGGTCGGCCGCGACGCGCGGGTGCGCACCTTCACGGTGGCGCTCGGCGGCGACTACGCGCGGGTGCGCGCGGAGGTTCGGCTGGTGGGCCAGGGGGCGGAGGCGCAGCAGACCGCCCTCTACTTCGCCGACGGCACGCAGATGCACGACTTCCGCACCCTGCAGGTGCACGAGGCGCCGCGCACGCGCAGCGACCTGCTGTTCAAGGGGGCGGTGAAGGACCGCGCACGCAGCGTCTACACGGGCCTCATCCGCATCACCGAGCAGGGGACGAAGTCCGAGGCGTTCCAGACCAACCGCAACCTCACGCTGTCGCACGGCGCGTGGGCCGAGAGCGTCCCCAACCTGGAGATCGAGACGAACGACGTGAAGTGCAGCCATGCGAGCACGGTGGGCCCCATCGACGAGGCGCAGCGCTTCTACCTCGAGAGCCGCGGCGTGCCGCCGGACGTCGCCGAGCGCCTGGTGGTGCTGGGGTTCTTCGACGAGGTGATCGACCGACTGCCCGCGATCGGCGCGGTGGCGTCCGTGCGCAGCAAGGTGGGCACGAAGCTGGGGGTGTCGCGGTGAGCGGCACGGTGGTGTGCAGGCTCGACGAGCTCGTGGACGGTGCGGCGCGCCGGTTCGAGGTGGATGGCCGCGCGGTCGCCGTCGTGCGGATCGGGGGCGCCGTCTATGCGATCGGTGACCGGTGCAGCCATGCCGACGTTCCGCTGTCGACCGGCGAGGTGCACTGCGACACGCTCGAGATCGAGTGCGAGCGCCATGGCAGCGCGTTCAGCCTGGTGACGGGCGCGCCGAACACGCTGCCCGCCACGCAGCCGGTCCCCGTCTTCACGGCCGCCGTGGTCGGTGGCGACGTGGTGGTGGAGGTGGCACCGTGACCGTGCTCGAGATCCGCGGGCTGCACGTGTCGGTGGGCGGGACCGAGATCCTGCGGGGCATCGACCTGACGGTGCGCTCCGGCGAGGTTCATGCCGTGATGGGGCCGAACGGCGCGGGCAAGTCGACGCTGTCCGCGGCGATCATGGGCAAGCCGGGCTACGAGGTC
This sequence comes from Acidobacteriota bacterium, assembly GCA_018969685.1. Classification (GTDB taxonomy): domain Bacteria; phylum Actinomycetota; class Acidimicrobiia; order Acidimicrobiales; family Ilumatobacteraceae; genus UBA3006. The sequence goes on from JAGWXX010000053.1 coordinate 10,761, forward strand.
ACGGCCGGAACGGTGACGATCGACGGCGAGGACGTGCTGGCGCTGCCCACGTGGCGGCGCGCCGTCGCGGGCCTCCACCTGATCATGCAGTACCCGACCGAGGTGCCGGGCGTGCGGTTGCTCGACGTGCTCGGCGAGGCGCTCGCCGCGCGCGGCGGGTCGACCGCGGGACTCGACCAGCGCATCGCGGCCGAGGCCGTGCGGATCAACCTCGATCCCTCGCTGACTGCGCGCGCGGTGAACGTCGACTTCTCCGGTGGCGAGAAGAAGCGCAACGAGACGCTGCAGATGGGGGTGCTGCGCCCGCGCATCGCGATCATCGACGAGCTCGACTCGGGCCTCGACATCGATGCGCTCCGCGATTGCTCGAGGCGCGTGGAGCAGGCGACGGCCGAGGACGGGCTCGGAGTCCTCGTGATCACGCACTACAGCCGCCTGTTCGACGAGCTGCGGCCCGACGCGGTGCACATCCTCTCGAAGGGACGCATCGTGCGCAGTGGTGGCCCCGAGCTCGCCGACGAGCTCGAGCGGGACGGTTACGCGGCCTTCGCCTGACGCGTGCTCGTCCGTGCCGCGGCGTCGTTGCACTGCGAGACTGTCGGCGTGACGGGACTGAGCGACACCGTCCGACCACCGTTGCAGGACCGGCTCTTTTCATCCCCGGGCCGCTTTCCGGGTTGGCGGGTCGTGGGGGCGGGCCTCGTGTTGCTCACGATGTCGTCGGGCGTGGGGTTCTACGGGATCGCGGTCTATCTCGGTGCGTTCAGCCGCGAGTTCGGATGGACCGTGTCGTCGATGTCGCTGGCGACGACGGTGTTCTTCGCCGTTGCGGGCGTTGCCGGGCTCTGGGTGGCGAAGCTGAACGACCGGTTCGACCCGAGGTGGACGGTCCTCGGAGGATCGGTGCTGGCGGCGTTCGCGCTGGTGTCGATGGGCTGGGTGAGCGAGCGTTGGCATCTGTTCGCCGTGTACGTGCTGTTCTCGATTGGATGGTCAGGGGCGGGGCTGGGGCCGGTGACGACGGTGGTCACGCGCTGGTTCCATGCACGTCGGGGCGCGGCCCTGGCGGTCGCGTCGACGGGTCTCTCGCTCGGCGGAGTCGTGCTCACCGGCCCGATGAAATGGCTCATCGACTCGCAGGGAATCGCGTCGGGATCGCGCTGGCTCGCGGTGGCATGGCTGGTGGGAACCGTCCCCGTCACGGTGCTGTTCATCAGGCCGCACCCCCAGCCGTACGGATGGCTTCCCGACGGCGAGCCCCACTCGATGGGGGAGCAGGTCGCTCCGACCGGCGTTCCGCTCGCAGAGGCGGTGCGCACGCGGTTCTTCGTTGCGACGTCTGCCGCGTACCTCGTTGCGATGGCGCCGCAGGTGGGGGCGCTGCAGCAGGTGGTGAAGCTCGCAGAGGAGCGCACCGGACGCACGGTCGCGACGGTCGTGACGGTGGTCCTGTCGACGGCGGCCGTCGTCGGAAGGTTTGCCGGAGGATGGTTGAGCCGCCGGGCCGGCGTGCTCCGCGCGGCGATTGCGGTCGTCGTGGTCCAGGTCGTGACGTTGTCGTGGCTCGCAGTTGCGGACACGGCCCCGGTGCTGTTGGCGGCGGCATTCGCCTTCGGCCTCACCGTCGGCAATCTGCTGATGATGCAGTCGCTCCTGCTCGCAGAGCGCTTCGGGGTCCGCGACTTCCCGAGGATCTCGGCCCGGCAGGGACTCTTCGTGTTCACGGGAACCGCGAGCGGACCGTTTCTCCTCGGCTACGTTCACGACGCCGCCGGCGGTTACCGCTCGGCGTACCTTGCTGCGGCGGCGTGCTCTGCGATCGGCGCGCTGTTGTTCGCCCTGGCGAGGAGCGACGCCCGCCCTGCCGGGCAGACCTAGAAGTCGAAGATCTCCCCGAGGATACTCTTGGTCGCGCTCTTCTTCTTGTAGGGCTTGCCGTAGCGGTCCACGGGCATCCGACGACGGTCGTCGTCGTCCCAGTCGTCGTCATCGTCGCGGCGTCGGGTCGGGCGCGTCGGCGTGGCAGGAGTGGGGGCCGCGAATGGGGCGGGGGTGGCGGCACCGACGCGTTCGATGATCTTGTCGAGCTCGCCTCGGTCGAGCCAGACACCCCTGCACGATGGGCAGTAGTCAATCTCGACGCCCTGGCGGTCGGCCATGACGAGGGTGGCATCGAGGCAGGTCGGGCACCTCATCGGCGGTGAACCTCCGGTAAGGAACGTAGATGCAGGTTGGGTTCACAGCCCAACCGTGCGCTTCAATTGCGGCGTGGGATCGGGGATGTGGCGTGAAGAGGATGGTGCCCTGCGACGGGAATTCGTGTTCGCCGACTTCGCCGCGGCGTGGGCCTTCATGACGGAGGTCGCCCGGGTTGCCGAGCAGCTCGACCATCATCCCGACTGGTCGAACTCCTGGAACAGGGTGTCGATTGCACTGCGAAGCCACGACGTCGGTCGTGTCACGGCACGCGACCATCGGATGGCGGGAGAAATTGACCGACTGGTCAGCGGCGCTACGGTCGGGAAGCAATGAGCGATGCAGTCCATCCGAACGTGGTGCGCGTCGTCGAGGCAGGTCGTGCGCTCGGCATCGAGATCGTGCCGCGCCGCTTCCCCGATGGCACGAAGACGGCGGCAGACGCCGCTGCGGCGATCGGCGTGGACGTCGGGCAGATCGTCAAGAGCCTCGTGTTCGCCGTGGATGGCGAGATCGTGATGGCGTATGTGAGCGGGGCCAACCAGCTGGACGAGTCGAAGCTCGCGGAGGCGGCGGGTGGCGCGAGGTGCAGCCGGGTGGATGCAGACGCCGTGCGCACCGCGACGGGTTTCCCGATCGGCGGCGTGCCCCCCTTTGGTCACAGCACTCAACTGCGTGTGTTCGTGGACCCGGACTTGTTGCAGTACAACGAGGTGTGGGCTGCGGCGGGAACGTGGAACGACGTGTTTCCGATCGCGCCGAATGATCTCGTTCGCGCGAGTGGCGCCGTGGTCACCGACCTGAAGCGCGGCTGACACCCGGGGCGTACACTGACGCTGTGGACGTGTGGAAGAACCCGAACGAAGACGAGCGCGGCGTTGACGTGGAACAGAT
>JAGWXX010000054.1 GCA_018969685.1 Acidobacteriota bacterium
TCGCCGACCCGTCCCCGTCCCCGGCGTCGACGACGCGGTGGCGATCGCCGCCGGCGACCGCCACACCTGCGTGATCACTGCCGGGCGCACCTTGCGTTGCTGGGGGCGCAACGGGTTCCGACAGCTCGGCGACGGCACCACCACCGACCGGACCGGACCGGTCGAGGTGTCCGACGTGCGCGACGTGCGCAGCGTCACCGCCGGCGAACACCACACCTGCGCACTGGTTGCTGACGGACGGGCCCTGTGCTGGGGGCGTGGTTCCGCAGGGCAACTCGGTGCTGGGACCCTCGACGGCGTTCGCGAAGATCTCGGCAACCCGCCGGTGGCCGTACTGCTCGACGGCGTGACGGCAATCGACGCGGGGGGCGTCCACACCTGCGCGGTCGCCCGCGAACGCCTCTACTGCTGGGGCAACAACACCAGCAGCCAGCTCGGTGACCTCGGCACCTCGGCGAGCACAACACCTGTTCTCGTGCACCTCGCCCCGTACCCGTGAGCGTGACCGGCGTACTGGCGGAACCCTCGCCCCGGTTCACAGTCGCGCTCGTGGACAGAGAACGCGCCTGCGCACCCGACGAAACAACACCGGTCCGCCGGCACGGGAGTCGCATCGTGGTCCTGGCGGCGCTGAGCCTCCTGCTCGGGTCGGCGTCTTGCAGCGGCGCGGACAGGTACGAACCGGGCGACACCGGCCCCGGCGGCGGGACCGTCTACTACGTGGCCGACGAGCCCTTCCCGTGCGGATCCGACCTCAGCCGGCGTTGCACCACCCTCGAAGCCGCACCGATCGACGCCGACGCCGACCGCACCTGGGCAGAAGAACCGTACGTCTCCGCCGACGTCACCGGGGCCGGACGGACCTCCGTCGGGGCCGGCTGGGCGAACACGCTCGACATCCTCGCACAGGGCAACACCGACCCGGCGATCTCGGCGGCAGCGTACGCCGACGCGTACGAGCACGACGGGTACGACGACTGGTACCTCCCGTCGAAGGACGAGATCTTCGAACTCTACGACCACATGGCAGCGAACGGCACGCTGCCCGGACGCGACTACTGGAGTTCGACCGAGTACATCCTCAACAGCGCCTGGACCCAGCATGCCGGAGACGGCCCGCAGTACCGCAGGATGAAGATCGACGTCATCTTCGTCAGGCCCGTCCGCGCGTTCTGACCGGACCGCGCGGACGCGGGCGCGCACACGGGCGCGGAAACGAAAAACGAGCGGGGTTGTTACACCCCGCTCGCTTCGTTTGCGACTCGACGTCGCGGTCCGGGTTCAAACGGACTTTGTGTACTTCTCCAGGTCGGCGTGACCGTTGGGGAACCAGGCGAGGCCTCGTTCCTTCTTGAGAAGGTGGCTGAAGAACGTCCCGATGAACGGGATCGAGCTGCTCCAGTTGACGTAGCGAGGCTGCACCAGGCGGCGCAGACGCGAGACGTAGACGAGCAGTGACACCGGGTGGAACTCCGCGATGTCGTTCTTTCGCTCCACGAGGAGGAGTGTCATTCCCCAGCGGGTCTTGCGACCCGATTCGGTGGGGAGGTTGATCTTCCAGGTGCGCTCGCCGTCTTTCGTCGCCTTGGTCGGCGTGAAGTACAGCTCGCTCACGAAGAATTCCTCTGCTTCTTTGATGGCGCTCAAGGTCGGCATTGCTGCCATGCTCTTGGCCACTTTACGAAGATGGACCTCGTGGTTGATGACGTCGTCGAGCGTCCAGCCCGACGGTGTCTTGGTGAATGTTGCAGTGGACACGTTAGTGACCCTTTTCTGAGGCTCTCGCCCCTGTAAGTGTGTCTGCCGTCCCGGCAGTCAGCGTTTGTATGACGCTGTACACCGTTCCCGCCCGACCGCGGGACGCAAGACCCCGGCGGAGCGCGGGTATCGGTCGCCAAACCGGACGCCTTCCGGACACTCCGCAGGGTGACCGACACCGAGAACCTCTGGCGAAACGACGTCCTCTTCCACTGGGACCGGCGCGACCCGCACTGGTCCGGCACCGAGCTGCTCGACCGCCTGTTCCTGGGGGGCACCCCGCAGACCGACGTCGTCGTCGCGCCCGGCACCATCGGTTCGCCTTGGAGGCCGTCCGTCCACCGCGAGATCGCCGACGCCTGCGTCACGCTGACCCCGATCAGCGGGCCGGCGGGACCCGGCGTACTCGAACTCCGCGTACCCCTCGCCGACCGGGACGGGGAGACGCTCGACCTCGCGACCCTCCGCGACGTCGTCGCCTGGGCCGTCGAACGGCACCGGGCCGGGGACCGCGTCCTCGTGCGTTGCCACGCCGGACTGAACCGCTCCGGGCTGGTCGCCGTCCCGGTGATGACCTGGGTCGCGCCAGATCTCTCGTTCGACGAGGCACTCGGCATCGCGCGCACGAAACGTCACGAACTCGTCCTCTGCCGGCCAGAGTTCGAGGTTGCGGCGCGCGAACTCGCACGACCAGGCGCCTGAACGTCGCGCCCGACGACTTGGCCGACGTCGAACAGCGCCACGTCCTCGCCGCCTTGCTGCACGCCGGCGTCAGGGGCGGGCGCACGAGCGAGATCACGCGGAACCCCGGCCGGCGAACCGGCAACACTCTCCGTCAGGAGATCGTGCGAACGTTGAGACCGGTCACGATCCAGTTCGACGGCGAACCGCTGAGCACCACGAACGCCGCATTGTCGAGCCGGAACCGGCGCAACTGGTGCGACGACAGCCCGAGCACCGCGTGGGCGAGGATCGCCCGGATGAAGCATCCATGACTCACGACCAGCGCGTCACGACCGAGGTCGCCGAGACGGTCGAGGACCCGACGGGCACGGTCGTCGACCGTCGACCACGACTCACCCTCCGGCGCGCCGACGTTCCCGCTCGACGGGTCGCGCCACGCCGGGAACGCGTCGGCGAATGCGCCCCTCATCGCCGACGCCTCCGTCTCCCCCTCGAACACCCCGAAATCGACCTCCCGCAGGTCGTCCCACGTCTCCCGCACCGGGACGCCGAGCGTCTCGGCGGCGATCTCGGCGGTCTGCACCGCGCGACGGAGCGGACTCGAGACGAGAACCAACGAGGAGCGCGACGCGGCGAGCGGCGAGTCGGGCACGGCAAGGACGGGCACGGCGGAACGGACGTCGCGGAGACCTTGCTCGTCGAGTGCGACGTCGGTCCGCGAGAGGTACCGACCGGCGCGGTTCCAGGCGGTCTCGCCGTGACGCATGAACACGAGCGTCGTCATACGTTCTTCACCCGCGCTCGCATAACCCCGACGGTCCGGGGCCGACAGAGGTCGTCAGCGATCAGGCGGCCCCTGGTCTGCACGGACGACGTTGTCGTCCCGTGTGACCGGGGTTGCCCGGACACCGGCGCCGTTCACGGTCCGACGCCGTGGCCGCCCGGTGCAACTACCTCTACCTCGACGGGTTGCGACTCCATGCGCGGAACGTCGGCGTGCGGCTCGACCGCGGGGCGGGTCACGAGGATCTCCGGCTGCGTGTCGCCGGACGCGCAGGTCGCGGGGAGATCACCCTCGAGCGGCTGCGGCAGACGAGCGACGGCCCGGTCGAGGCGTTCTACCTCGGTGACGACGGCCTGTGCATACGAGGATTGCGCCTGGACCCGAGGGCGTGCCGCGGGCGACGCGGACGGGGAAACGGCGCGTTCGACGAGAACCTGGAGCTCCTCGACCCTGTGGCGCGGCGCGTGCTCGCACGCCAACAACTACGGACCCTGCCCTACGGCGACGGCGATCTCGACGCGGCGAGACGACGACTGCGCTGGGCGGCCGGACTGCTCGACGCCGAGACCTTCGCCGCGACGTTGCTCGAACTTCCCGCACGGAACCTCGCCGTGTTCGATCCGCGCAACGGAGCGACGGCAGACCTGCTCGGAGGTGTCGGCGAGTGGGATGCGAAGATCGTCGCCGTTCTCGGCGCGCTCCATGCGGCGTCGCCCGCGGCAGCCGGACGGTTCGCCGCGCTCCATCCACCGGGCACCGGGTCGGACGGGACGACGCTCCGGTTCTCCGCCGGCGGCAGCGTGCGCGTCGGCGTCGATGTCTCACGTCTCCCGACCCGCATCGTCGAACGGGTGGGTGCCCGCGTAGAAAAACCCGCGAACCCGGCGCCGGCCCCGGTTCGACGCGGACGCAAGAACATCAAGTCGATCGCCGAGACCGCACCGCACCTCGTGCCGCAGTGGCATCCGACACGAAACGGGGCGCTCACCCCGGAGAACACCGGGCGCGGCTCGGTCGTCGCCGTGTGGTGGCTCTGCGACACCTGCGGCACCGAGTGGCAGGCGACCCCGGGAAACCGCACGTCGAAAGCGGCACGAGGATGCCCGGGCTGCAACGGGCTGCGCGCCTCGAGAGCCGCGAATCTCGCCGCCGAGCATCCCGAACTCGTCCGCGAATGGCATCCGGGCAACGACGGATCGCCGGAGACGCATCGCAGCAAGTCCGCACAGAAGGTCCGGTGGATCTGTTCGGCCTGCAGCCACGTCTGGGACGCCGCCATCTACGCACGCACGCGCGGGAACGGCTGCCCGGCCTGCGCCGGCGTCGTCGTCACCGCGGAACACTCGCTCGCGGCCACCCACCCGGAGATCGCCGCGCACTGGCTGGAAGCGGCCGAACCCGGTCACGCCCCGGAGAACGTCTCGTCCGGATCGACGCAGCAGGTCCTCTGGGGCTGCCCCACGAACCCCGACCACGTCTTCGACCGCACCGTCGCGCAGCACGTGAACGCCGGCGGGCGCTGCCCCTACTGCACCAACCGGCGCGTCGACGACGAGAACTGTCTCGCGGCGACCCATCCGGAACTCGCCGAGGAATGGGGATCCGCGAACGACCTCGGCCCCGAAGACGTCGTCGCCGGATCCGGGTACCGGGCCCAGTGGGTGTGCCGTTCCTGCGCACGGACATGGAGGACAACGGTGAACTCGCGCGCCGTGTACGGGGCCGGATGCAAAGCGTGCGTCTCGCAGGTCACGTCCTCGCAGGAGATCGCGTTGCGCGAAGCGCTCCTCGACGCCGGCATCCCGGTGGCGGCCGAGGGAGTCCTCGTCGAGGCGAGGGGGCGTGAATGGCACTGCGACATCGTGAGCGACGAGCTCCGCCTCGTCGTCGAGTTCGACGGCTCGTACTGGCACGCCGGACGGCAACGCACCGACAAGTCGAAAGGAACGGCGCTCCGACGTGACGGCTGGACCGTCATCCGGGTCCGGGAGGCGCCCCTCCGGGCGCTCCACCCGCACGACGTGGAAGTTCCCGAGCGCGACGACGAGACGGCGGCAAGACTCACCCTGGCACGCATCGACGAACTTGGCCTGGGCGCGTGACGCAGCCGCCGGATGACCCCACGTCCGGGCGGGGCGGCGGCGGCCGGCGCACCGTCGTCACGGTGAACCCGCTCGTCGAATACATGCGAAGCTCCACGCGTCTCGATCGGACGGCGACCGAGTTCCTCTGGCGAGACGGTGGCTCGCTCGTGACGTTCACCGCACCGCACAACAAACCGGTGCTCCGCGACGGCGCCTACAAGAAGCGCGACAACAACGTGGGCGTCATCGCGCTCGAGGCGTCGAAGCTCGCCGGCGCGAACGCGCTCGTCCCGCTCACCTCCGGTGACGACGACGGGAACTGGCACGACGACTCGCGGTTCCGCACCGCGCTCCGCTCCCTTCTGCCTGCCCGCTCCGTCGTCGTCGACGTGCACGGCATGCACGACGGGCACGGCTTCGACGCCGTCATCGGTACCTGCGGAGGACGGGCCCCGTCCTGGCTCGTCTCTCTCGCCGAACGGACCCTCGTCGCGGGAGGGCTCGTCACCGACGTGCGCGACAGCGGGGAGCTCAGCGCCGGACCGAACACCGTGACCGGGGTGCTGCTCGCCGACGGGCACGCCGCAGTGCAGATCGAGATCGCGCGGCGCTGGCGTGACGGCAGGGCCGCGCCGGAACGACTCACCGTCGTCATCGAGACGCTCGCCCGGATCGGGGTCGCCGTCCGCGAGCGCGACGGTTCAGTCCCGTAGCGGTTCTACGTCGAGCGCGAGCACCCGGGCGGTGAACCCGAGCGCGGCGGCACGGCGCACACCGGCCTCCCCCACCGCCTGAGGGGTGGCGGCGGGTGCCCAGTAGGTGTACGTGACGAACGTGCCGTCGGTCGAGAGCGTCGAGCAGACGTCGGCCGTCGCCCACCCGTCGCCGACGGAGAGCGAGCGGAGCGGCATCCCGTCGCCGGCCGTGCCCGTGAGCTCGTAGGTGACCCGGACGAGCACCGCATCCTCGTCGACGTCCTCGTACCCGAAGCGGACCTCGACCGGTCCGATCCCGGTGCGCAGGTGCGCAGCGGCGCGGTGGCGGCCGTCGGCAATGGTCACGTCGCCCTCCTCTTCGCACAGGAGCACGATCGGGTCGCGGAACGACCCGTCACGGCGCAGGACCGCGGCGAGTTCGTCGATGACGATGCGTTCGGCAGGATCGCTCTCGAGCAGCACCAGCATCTCCGGGAGCGGCAGCCGGCCGTCTCCGCGGCGCAGGCGCCGGGCGAACTCCTCGAGCGACAGACGAAGACGGGTCGACACGATGACGACCGTGCATCGTCCGTCGCGGACGGCAACCGATGAAACGTCGACACCGAGACGCCGAACGTTTCTCTGTAGAGGTGGATGGACGAGCACGGACGCACCGGGGGTCGGGCAGTGGACGCCGTCGGGCCGGGTATCGCCGACCTCGTCAAAGCCAGCCGCTTCGCTGTCGGCGGTGCGGAGGATGCGAGCGGCGCGGTCGAGGTGCTCGCCGTGTTCGACCATGACCACCAGGCCCACGTCCTCGTCCAGGAGTGGGTGTACGGCGACGACGAACCCCGCTGGTCGTACCGGCTCTGGTTCCGTGACGGAGCCGACGTCGTCCCTGTGCGCTTCTTCGCGGACGCCGAGTGGCCGGAGCCGCCTCTCGTCGAGGCCGCCGCCATCGTCGCCGAGTGGCGGCGACTCGTGGCCGGCGAGCACTTGTCCGGCGGGACCTGACCGCCGGGACGAGCGGCCGGCGCGACGTGCTCGCGGTTTCCGCCGGCGGTCGGACAGTCGGGAGCGATGAGCCTCACCCTGTTACGACGTCACGCGGTCGCGAAGACCGGGAACGGGAGCGAAGACGTCGCCGTCCTCGGGCAGCACGCGTACGCCGTCGTCGACGGTGCGACCGACAAGACCGGACTTCGCTACCGCAGTCGCGGACGGGAGGTGAGCCCGGGGCTCTTCGCCGCGGAGACGATCGCCGATGCGCTCACCGACACGACCGAGGATCTCGAACTCGCCGTCCTCGTCGCGCGCGCCGGAGCCGCACTCGCCGCCGAGCGGGAACGTCAGCACCCGGGACTGCGGCGCGAAGAGTACCCGTCGGCGTCGCTCGCCCTGTTGCGACGATCGACCCGGGAGGCGCTCATCGTCGGCGACTGCCGGGTCGGCTGGACCACGCAGCACGGCGCGCACGAGACGAGCGGCAGCATCCCGCCCGACGAGATCCTCCCCGCGGTGCGCAGCTTCGTTCTCGAGGCCCTGGCCGCCGGCGGGGAACCGTGGGACGGCAGCGGAGAAGATCCGGGACGAGCCGTGATCATGCCGGCGCTCCGGCTGCAGGGGGTGTTCGCGAACCGCGTCGGACGCTACGGGTACTCGGTGCTGAACGGCGAGCCGGTGCCCGAGGAACTCACCGTCTCCCTCGAACTCGGCGAGGCGCGCCGGATCGTCCTCGCCACCGACGGGTACCCGCAGCTCGTCGTCGGGGGGCGCCTCACGCTCGACGGGGCCGAGGAGCACCTCGCCCGGATGCTGACGGAAGACCCCTTCTGTGTCGGGGGTCTCATGAGCACGAAAGGTCTGCGACCCGGTCAACGGAGTTTCGACGACCGCACCTGGCTCGAACTCGGCGAGTACTGAGCCGCCTTCCGACGGGTAACGCCGTGCCGAGCGGGCGAACAGACGGCGGCGCCTCATCGCTCCTCCTTCGACAGTACGGACAACGCGAACACGTGTCGGCGGACCCGTCAGGCTAGCGACGTACGCGGAACCACTCACCGAGGCGTCGCAACCCCTCGTCGATGCCGACCAAGGGGGACCACCCGAGATCCCTGCGCGCAGGGCGCGGGTCGAACCAGTGGGCGGTACCGAGCTGCTCGGCGACGAACCTGGTGAGCGGCGGCTCGTCGTCGCGGAGTTCCCCGGGAACGGTCTCGAGGTGACGAGCTCCGCCTCGAACGTCACCGTGACCGTGAGCACCGGGATGTACGCCGGGTGCTCCGCGACACTCACCCCACGCGGCTCCGAGGTCGTGCTCGAAGACGTCGTGTGCGGCGAACCCAGGACCGACGCCCCCGCATCGGAGCCGGTGAACTGAAAGGGTAGAACCGGCTAGGAACTACTCGCGGGCTCGGCGGGTTGAGCGACTCTCCGTATCCTCAGTCGGGAACTCCAGTGCTCGCTCTAGGAGAAGGCAGGTCCTTTCGTGCACGACGGGATTTGATGCGTCTGCGCACGACCATCACTACTGCGACTATAGGCAGAGCGAGTACCGCGAGGCCTATCGGCCCGAGCGGCGCGAGTACCGCGAGGCCTATCGACCCGAAGAAAATCTTGAAAATCTCGAAATTAATCTCGGTCAGGCCAAGCGCTATAGCCGGGGTCAGAAATACCACGGCGGCGATACCTATGGTCCACTTCACCCATTTCGCCGAGGCGGCCGCCGCCCAGCTTTCGAGCTCGGTGTTCTTCACCGGAGCATCCGTCAGGACGCCGTTCTTCGGTGCGGGGCCGCTCGCAGCGCTCCGCGCGTCCAAGGCATGTACGGCGGAAGAGAGAACGTCTGCTGAAACCTGTGGCGGCGTGCCGCTGCCTGTGCCGCGGCGTCGACCGGCGAGGAGGACGATGAGCATGGCCCCGACGGCCAGCATGCCTACGGAGCCAAGGCGCTGCGCCACTATCGCACCGCTGATGAGCAGCGCCAGCCGTGTCAGAGGTAGCCAACGCACCCCGGCAGGCGTCTTCCCGAGCCGCCAGTACGCCGCGAACGCCAAGAGCGGGGAGGCGAACATGCAGAGCTGTCCTATCGCCGCGACGACACCGCTGTATGCGCCGGCCGACAATCCCGACGCGAACAGGGCACCGGACGCTACGAGGAGACCGAAACCTCGGACGGGAGCCCCGGCGTCACGGTGATCAGGTGCGTACCCGGGGGTCGGGGGCGGAGCACCGGCACCGCCTTCGAGGCGCCAGAGCGCGGCGATGCGCTCGGTGATCGGCGGGTGGGTCGAGTAGAGACGGTTCAGCGGCGATGAGAGATCGAGGGGGCATTCGATCCAGAGGTGTGCGACGCTCGAGGAACGCGCACGGACCACCGTGGAGTCGGCGGCGAGCTTCCCGAGCGCCGAGCGGAGCGCGGCCGGGTTGCGGGTGAACGCCACCGCGGTGGCGTCCGCCAACCCTTCGCGCGAGCGCGAGAGCGCCGCTTTGAGGAGGCCTGCGGCGAACGGGGCGAGCGCGGCGACAGGGAGCAGCAGAGCGCCGCCTCCTTTCCTGCTGCGACCACCGCGGGCCGAGCCGCGGGCGAGACGGAACGCGAAGTCGCCGACGAGGGCGATGACGCCCGCGGTCGCGGCGGCGACACTCATCATCAGCGTGTCGCGGTTCGCCACGTGCGCCATCTCGTGGGCGACGACGGCTTGTAGCTCGTCGCGGTCCATGCGCTCGAGGAGACCCGTGGTGACCGCTACCACGGCGCGGTCAGGGTCGCGGCCGGTGGCGAACGCGTTCGGGGCCGGGTCGTCGACGACGGCGACACGCGGCTTGGGGAGTCCCGCGGCGATGGCGACCTCTTCGACCACGTTGTGCAGCTGCGGCGCCCGTTCCGGCTCGGCGATCTTGGCTTTCGTCATCGCGAGGACGAGGCGGTCCGACTGCCACCAGCTCAGCGCCGACGAACCGGCGGAGAACACGACGGCGAACGCCGTGAGGACGCCCGAGGAGACGCCGCCAATGAAGGTCCCCACCGCGTAGACGAGAGCGGTGAGCACCGCAAAGAGCGCGGCGACGAGCAGCAGGGAACGTCGGAAGTTCTTCCTCTGGAGTGCCTCGAAGTTCGCCATCCCGGGAGAGATCCCCTTCGGTTAGAAGCGGACTTGCGGAACCGCGCGGGCTGCTTCGTCGGTCTCGAAGTACTCGGCCTTCGTCGCGTTCGCGATACCGGCGACGAACCGCGTGGGAATCGTCTCGATCGCGGTGTTGAGGTCGCGAACCTGGTCGTTGTAGCGCTGGCGGGCGAACGCGAGCTTGTTCTCCGTTGCGGCGAGCTCTTCCTGGAGGGCGAGGAAGTTCGTGCTCGCCTTCAGGTCGGGGTACGCCTCGGCGAGGGCGAAGAGCTGACGGAGCGCGCCGGTGATGGCGTTGTCCGCGCTGATCTTCTCCGCGGTCGTGGTCGCGTTCACTCCCTGGTTGCGGGCGGTGATCACCGCTTCGAGGGCCTCGCGCTCATGGGACGCGTAACCCTTTACGGTCTCCACGAGGTTCGGGATGAGGTCGTTGCGGCGCTGCAGTTGCACGTCGATCTGGGCGAATCCTTCGGCGACGGCGTTCTTCAGGCGCACCAGCTTGTTGTAGAGGGCGACCCCGATGAGGAGCACTGCGACGAGGGTGACGGCGATGAGGACGAGTTCCATACTGCCGACTGTCGCCCTGCCTGCGGGCCGCGCTCGGTGGCCGGGCGGTATGGCTGCCGCGTCTACCGCTAGTACGCGCTCCTAGTGCTTCGACGTGATCGTCTGCGGCAGGGACTCGAGCAGCGCCTTCGGGGAACGGCAGAGCGCATCGGTCGCCGGGCCCGGCGGGAGAGCGTCACGGGCGACAAGCGCGGCGTCGGCGTACCGGGACGCGGTCTCGAACGCAGCGACGAGACCGGGGCTCGAGCGGACGATCTCGAGGGCACGGAGACGCTGAGGCTCCTCGAGCGGCCCGCCGAGAAGGTCTTCGAGCTCGCTGGACGCAGCGGAGTCCTCGGCGAGGGTGACGAGCACCGGGAGCGTGTAGACGCCCCCTTCGATGTCGTGGCCGGCGGGCTTACCGAGCTCGGCGTCGGTCGCGGTGAGGTCGAGGATGTCGTCGACGATCTGGAACACCATCCCGTAGGCGTCGCCGAGTGCGGTGAGCGTCTCGGTCACCTCGGGCGTGTGCCCGGCGACGAGCGAACCGATGCGGGCCGACGCGGCGATCAGCGACGCGGTCTTCCCGTTGATGCTCGAGAGGTACGACTCGACGCTTCGACGCCGGTCGTAGGTGTGGCGGAGCTCCTCGACCTGGCCTTCGCAGAGTCGCCCGATGGTGCGGGCGAGCAGACCAGAGACCTCGGGTCCGAGGGAAGCGGCGATCTGCGAGGCGCGGGCGAGGAGGAAGTCCCCGGCGAGGATCGCCTGGAGGTTCCCCCAGCGTGCGTTCACCGTCTCCACCCCGCGACGCGTCGTCGCCTCGTCCATCACATCGTCGTGATACAGCGATCCGAGGTGCACGAGCTCGCAGGAGATCGCGCCTTGCACGACGGCGTCGGCGACCGGGGCGTCGGACCCGACCTGGGCGGCGGCGACGCCGACGATCGGGCGTATCCGCTTCCCGCCGGCGGTCAGGAGGTGGGTGGCGAGCTCGGTGAGGTGCTGGTCGGCGGAGACGACCGAGGCACGCAGCGCGTCCTCGATACGGGCACGGTGCGCGGCCATGCCGGGGATCGCGAGGAGCGGGGCTGCCGGCATCGGGGGTACCGTGCGCCAGGCCACGAAGACGTCAGCGAACGCTCGGGGCATCGACACGGCTGGGCGGCGCCGTCATGGCACGGACCGACAGTACCCGGGCGATGGATACCGGGAACGTCACACACGAGGAGATCGAACGGCGGAAACACGATCTTGCCGACCTGATGGGGATCGTCGCCGCCGAGGTCGCGAAAGACGGCGGGACCGCCAGCCTCGGTCGGGTCGCGTACGCCGAAGGCACGGTCGAAGTGGTGCTCTCCGGGGCGTGCGGCAGTTGCACGCTGACCGGCGCAACTCTCGAGGACGGCATCAAACGCGTCCTGACCCAACGGCTCGACTGGGTACGCCGCGTCGACGGCATCGTCGAGGACGATCCCGACGCGACCGGCACCGGTGGGTGGACACCGCGCGCAACGTCGCGTTGAGTCTGCGGTTGACGTCGCGGCGATACCCGACCCCTGCTGATGCACCGGCGAAGACGACAAGTACGCGTGTGACCAGTCGCATGCCGCTCCCGCCCCCTCCCGCACTCCCAGCGGCAGTCCTTCCGGCGGACGCGGTGGTGTCGTACGTCGACGACGCTCGTCGCGGTGCGACCATGGGGGAGATCGGCGAACCACAACGGGAGATCGAGGCGCCCGCACCGGTGCGGAACCCGGCACATGTGCCTACCCACACCCCTGCCCGCACCCCGGAACCAGAGCCCGAACGGCGGCCCGAACACGAACCGGTGCCCGCGTGAACGAGCCGGAGATTCGCGCCACACCTCTGGAGGCGTACAAGCTCGCCAGACTCGCCCTGGACGACGGCACCGTCAGGTTCGCCCCACTGAACCACCGAAGCGGGGTGCATGCCACCTACGAGAACCCTGGGACCGCCGTGTGCGCCGAGGGGCATCACCACGACGCCCCCGCGAAGGAGTGCAGCTGCGGGTTCTACGCGGTCGCGGATCGCGAGGAGCTCTGGCGTCTCGGATGGCAGACCTTCGAGACGCCGACCCTCCGTGTCCTCCTCTACGGGCGGATCGTCGAGCACCGCCACGGTTACCGTGCAGCGCGGCAGCACGTCGAGCTCGCCGAGCTCGCCGGACGATGCTGGTGGTGCGGTGAGCAAGCCGAACTGCTCGGACGCAGGACACGGCGCCAGCGCTACCTCGCGGCGAGTTGCCGGCGCTGCGCGAAGTACGACCCGATCAGCGCCGATGCCGCGTCGGCAGACCTCGGCTGCGAGGTGACGTTCGTCGACGTGGACGACGAGAAGGCTTCGCGGCGGACCGAGCGGGCGATCCTTGCCCTGCAGACGCTCCCGTCGTTCACGTTCTCGCTCGCAGCGATCCTCGTCGCGATACTCACCGGCGTCGGGGAGATCGCCGGGGTGGGCGGACTGCTCGCAGCCGGCTGGCTGGTGCCCGGGCGGGCGCTCGCCGAACGGGCCGCAGACCGCGCCGGCCTGTCGGCGCGGGAGAAGAACCGTGTCATCGCGCGCACCGGCGCTGTCGCGCTCATCGCCTCCGTCGCGGGCTGGGGGGCGTCGAGCATCGTCGCCGTCGCGTACGCCCCGACGAGCATGGCGTTGACCTCCACCCTCCTCGCCCGCTGACCTTCCCGCCGAGCTGCTGCCCGGGAGGGCCGTAACGCAACGATGCCCGCCTCTGAGGCGGGCATCGTTTGTGTCAGACGAGTTTGCGGGCTCGGTCTGCCTGGTCTTCGGCGACGAGGACACGGTACGTTTCGTCGCTGCCTCGGATCTCTGCGGTGATACCGGCGTGCTCGAGGGATCGGGCCGCAGCGAAAGCGTCGGTGCGGGTGTACTCGCCGATGGCGATGCTCTGGGTGTTCGTGGACGG
>JAGWXX010000055.1 GCA_018969685.1 Acidobacteriota bacterium
ATGCGCGTCGACGTGAACGTGTCGGTGCGGCGACCCGGCGAGGAGTTCGGCACCCGCTGCGAGATCAAGAACGTCAACTCGATCAGGGCCATCGGGCGCGCCATTGACTACGAGGCGCGCCGGCAGGTGGACCTCATCGAGTCGGGCGGCACCGTCCGGCAGGAGACCCGCCATTGGGACGACGCGGAGGGCCGTACGCACACGCTGCGCACGAAGGAGGACGCCGACGACTACCGGTACTTCCTCGAGCCGGACCTCGTCCCGCTGGACCCGGATCCGGCGTGGATCGAGTCGGTTCGCGCGTCGCTGCCGCCGCTGCCGGCCGAGCGCCGGCGCCGGCTCGCGGAGGCGACCGGCGCCGACCGCGAGAGCGAGTCGGTCCACGTGCTCGTCGAGCGCGGACAGGACGGCTACGTCGCCGCGGTCGCGGCGGCGGGAGGGGATGCGGCCCGTGCGGCGGTGCACGTCCAGCAGGCGTACGCCGAGGAGGGACCGGAGCCGCGGGTGCCCGCGGCCGACCTCGCTGCACTGACGTCGATGGAGCGCGCCGGTGCGGTGACCGCGACGCAGGCCAAGGCGATCCTCGCCGAGATGCTGGAGCAGGGCGGCGGCGATCCGGCGGCGATCGCGCGGGCGCGGGGCTTCGAGGCGCTGGACGCGTCCGTGCTCGAGAACGCAGTCGACGCCGCCATCGCCGCGCAGCCCGATGCGTGGTCGAAGTACGTCGCCGGCGAGGAGAAGGCCGCGGGTGCACTCGTCGGCGCGGTGATGAAGGCGAGCGGCGGCAAGGCCGACGGCAAGCAGGTCACCGCGATCCTGCAGGCGCGGCGGGCATCCGCCGGCTGACGTCGCCTAGCCTCGCCGCATGGTCGAGCGCCCCGGAACACCCGTCGACGTCAAGCCGCGCAGCCGCGACGTCACCGACGGCAACCAGAAGGCCGCGGCCCGCGCGATGCTCCGCGCGGTCGGCCTCACGGATGCCGACTGGGAGAAGCCGCAGATCGGCATCGCGTCGGCATGGAACGAGGTCACGCCGTGCAACGTGTCGCTGCGGCGCCTCGCCCAGCACGCGAAGGCCGGCGTGCGCGGGGCTGGCGGCGTGGCGCTCGAGTTCGGCACGATCACCGTCAGCGACGGCATCAGCATGGGGCACGAGGGAATGCGCGCCTCGCTCGTGAGCCGCGAGGTCATCTGCGACAGCGTCGAGACGGTGGTGCACGCCGAGCGCTTCGACGGCTTCGTCGGCCTCGCCGGGTGCGACAAGAGCATCCCCGCGATGCTGATGGCGGCGGCGCGGCTCAACCTGCCGAGCACGTTCATCTACAACGGGTCCACGCTGCCGGGCGTCCACGGCGGCAGGAACATCGACATCACCACCGTGTTCGAGGCGATCGGCGCGTGCGCGGCCGGCACCATGTCGCAGGACGAGCTGGGCGAGATCGAGCGCGCGGCGTGCCCCGGCGAGGGGGCGTGCGGCGGGATGTTCACGGCGAACACGATGAGCTCGGTCGCCGAGGCGCTGGGCATGAGCCTGCCCGGCACGGCCTCCCCGCCCGCGGTCGACCCGCGCCGTGAGTCCGATGCGGAGCGGGCGGGGGCCGCAGTGGTCAACCTCGCGCGGCTCGGCATCTATCCGCGCGACATCATGACCCGCAAGGCCTTCGAGAACGCGATCGCGGTGGTGAACGCGCTCGGCGGCAGCACGAACGCCGTGCTGCACCTGCTCGCGATCGCGCACGAGGCGGGGGTTCGCCTGGACCTCGACGACTTCAACCGCATCGCGGGCCGCGTGCCGCACATCGCGGACACCAAGCCGGGCGGCAGGTACCACATGACCGACATCGACCGGATCGGCGGCGTTCCGGTGGTGCTGCGCCACCTGCTCGAGGCGGGGCTGGTCCACGGCGACGTGCTCACATGCACGGGCCGCACGATGGAGCAGAACATCGTCGAGATGTCGCCGCCCGATCCCGACGGCGACGTGGTGCGGCCGCTGTCGCGGCCGATCCACGTGCAGGGCGGCATCAACATCCTCTCGGGTTCGCTCTCGCCGCTCGGCTCCGTGGTCAAGGTTGCGGGGCTCACGCAGGACCAGATGTCGTTCGAGGGCCCGGCACGGGTGTTCGACGGCGAGGACGGGGCGATGGCTGCGGTCATGGCCGGCGACATCGCGCCCGGGACGGTCATCGTCATCCGCTACGAGGGTCCGAAGGGCGGCCCCGGGATGCGCGAGATGCTCGCGATCACCGGCGCCCTCAAGGGTGCGGGGCGCGGCTCGGACTGCGCCCTGATCACCGACGGGCGCTTCAGCGGCGGCACGTGGGGGTTCTGCATCGGCCACGTCGCGCCGGAGGCGGTGGACGGCGGGCCGATCGCGTTCGTGCGCGACGGCGACCGCATCCGCATCGACGTGCCGACGAAGCGGCTCGACCTGCTGGTCGACGAGGCCGTGCTGGCCGGGCGCCGCAGGGATTGGCAGCCGCTGCCGCCGCGCTACACGAGCGGCGTGCTCGCGAAGTTCGCCAAGCTGGTGCGCGGCGCCGAGATGGGTGCCGTCACCAACGTCTAGCGGCGCCGTTCAGGCGAGGCGCTCGGCGAGCGCGCGCCCGCCGACGATGAACAGTGCGAGCACGATCGCCGTCACCACGATGAACGACGGGGGAGCCCCGTCCCCGAACGCGAACCTGCGCAGCAGCACGCCGACGGCGACGGTCACTGCCCATGCCGTGGCGGCCGGCAGCAGCCATCCGTCCGGTCGAGTCACGGCGATCGCGGCCCACGAGGTGGCGGCACCGATCAGGAACGGCGCGGCAGTCCCGAGATAGCCCGCGAGCGACGACGCCTCGTCGTGGCTGCGGCGACCCACGGCGACGAAGACGAGCACGGCCGCCAGGTCGACGGCGAAGGGCGCGAGCTTCGTCACGCCTGGTCGTAGTACTCGCGGCCCAGGTGCGTGATCTGGTCCTCGCCCATCATCCAGCGCAGCGTGTTCTTCAGCTTCGCCAATTGGACGAACAGGTCGTGCTCGGGGTGCAGCCCCGGCGCCACCTGCGGGCTCTTGTAGTAGAAGGACAGCCACTCCTGGATGCCGCCGAGCCCGGCGCGCTGCGCCAGGTCCATGAACAGCACCAGGTCGAGCGCCAGCGGCGCGGCGAGGATGCTGTCGCGGCAGAGGAAGTCGACCTTGATCTGCATCGGGTAGCCGAGCCACCCGAAGATGTCGATGTTGTCCCAGCCCTCCTTGTTGTCGCCGCGGGGCGGGTAGTAGTTGATGCGCACCTTGTGGAAGACGTTGCCGTAGAGCTCGGGGAAGCTCTGCGGCTGGAGGATGTCCTCGAGCACGCCGAGCTTCGACTCCTCCTTGGTCTTGAAGTTGTCCGGATCATCGAGCACCTCGCCGTCGCGGTTGCCGAGGATGTTCGTCGAATACCAGCCGGCGAGGCCGAGCATGCGCGCGCGCAGCATCGGCGCGAGCACGGTCTTCATGAGGGTCTGGCCCGTCTTGAAGTCCTTGCCGCTGATCGCCACCTTCCGCTCGGTGGCGAGCTGGCGCAGGACCGGCGTGTCGACGGCGAGGTTCGGCGCGCCATTGGCGAAGGGCACGCCCTCGAGGATCGCGGCGTAGGCGTAGAGCATGCTCGGCGCGATGGTCGGGTCGTCGGCGTCGATCGCCTTCTCGAATGCCTCGAGGTTCATGTGCGCCGGACCCGGCTCGATGAAGATCTCCGTGGAGGCGCACCAGATCATCACCATCCGGTCGACCTTCTTCTCGTCGCGGAAGCGGTTGATGTCCTCGCGGATCGCCTCGAGCATCCTTCGCTTCGACACCTTGCCCATGGTGTTGTCGGCGTCGATGTTCTTGACGTAGGTGCGGTCGAACGCGGCGCGCATGGGCCGCACGTCCCGCAGGGCGTCGGAGATGGCCTCGATGTGCTTCGGTCCCTCGAGCACCCCGGCTCGCTGGGCCGCGACGTAGGCGTCGTCCGGGAACGGGTCCCAGGCCGCCCAGACGATGTCCTCGAGGCGCGCGAGGGGCACGAAGTCGCGGATCAACGGGTTGCGGTTGTCGGTGCGCTTCCCGAGGCGGATGGTGTCCATCTGGGTCAGCGACCCGATCGGCTGGGCCAGCCCGCGCTTGGCGAGCTCGACGCCGGCGATCAGGGTCGAGGCGACGGCGCCGAGGCCGACCGAGAGCACGCCGAGGCGCCCCTCGGCGGGGGCGACGGCGGGTGTGGGTGTGGACATGGTGGCTCCTCGGGAACGGGACCCCGCAAGGCTACGCCACCACCGCGGCGGCCACCATCGTCGCCATGAGCGCGCGCGTCTCGGCCCGGCCCGTGCCCACGATGCGGTGGAGCTGGTCCCACGTCGCGAAGGATGCGGCGATTTCCACCCTCGTGCGCGACGCCGCGGGGTCGGCCGCGTTGCGGAGCTCGAGCCCGAACGCCGACGACACCTGGCGCGCGACGGCGACGTGCAGGCGCCGCGAGAGATCCGCCGTCTGCGCCGGCGGGGCGGTGACGAACACCGGCGACGCGACGGCGAACGCGAGGTCGAGGCGCGCGACGATCGTCCCGGCACGGTCGGCCACGGAGACCGAGTGGTCCACGTCGGTGCGGAGGGACGTGACGACGTCGATCTCCCGCTCCCGCACCGCCTCGAACAGCACGCCGATCGTGGGGAAGTGGTGGAAGACGGTCCGACGCGCGACCTGCGCCCGCTCCGCGATGCGGTCGGCCGACGGTGCCGCCTCGCCCTCTCCGAACAACTCGGCGACGGCGTCGAGGATCGCGCGGCGCGTGCGCATCGTGCGCGAGTTGCGCGGAGGGTGGAGGGATCGGTGGTCCATGCGTCGGTGCAGAAGCGTTCCATCGCGTCCGATGCACCGTGAACGGGTCGGGGCACACGTGCCGTGCAATTCGTCACATTCGACTGCGGTGCGGTGCCATCGGCCGGCGCAGCGCATCCGCGCGCGGACCGCGCGCTCGCACCGCACTGCGGCCGTCGTCGCACAGCGTGTCGTCTCGGTGAAGTTCCGCTGATTCGCTCGCACCGGCGCACCCGCCGTCCGTACCGTCCGCGGCGTGCGAGTCGATCGACACGGACTGCGCGGATGGATCGCCGCGGCGATGGTCGCGGTCGCGGTCGTCGTCCCGGTGTCGCGCTCGGTGCACGCGGAGATCGCCGGCGGGGCGACGTCCGATCCGTCCGGTACGGCGGTGTCGGTGCGCGCGGCGATGGGCTACGTCGACGCGGGCGACGCGCACACCTGCGTCATCGGCACCGCGTGGTCGGTGGTGTGCGTCGGTTCGGGGCTGGACGGCCGGCTCGGCACGGGTTCGACCTCCGACGTCGGCGACGATCCGTGGGAGTCCGGCGCGGCGCTG
Source organism: Acidobacteriota bacterium (assembly GCA_018969685.1). GTDB lineage: Bacteria > Actinomycetota > Acidimicrobiia > Acidimicrobiales > Ilumatobacteraceae > UBA3006. The sequence continues at coordinate 5,388 of JAGWXX010000055.1, forward strand.
CAGGCGGTGCCGCTGGGGACGGGCCGGACGGCGCGTGCGGTGGCGACGGGCGACGCCCACACGTGCGCACTGCTCGACGACGGACGGGTGAAGTGCTGGGGCGGGAACGGCTCGGGTCAGCTCGGCCTGGGCGATTCGAGCGCCCGCGGCGACGGCCCCGGGGAGATGGGCGATGCACTGCCGTTCGTCAATCTCGGCACGGGGCGCACGGCGGTCGCCATCGCCGCCGGCGGCAACCACACGTGCGCGCTGCTCGACGACGGACGGGTGAAGTGCTGGGGCGCGAATTCGGCTGGACAGCTGGGCATCTCGTCCACGACGGTGCGCGGCAGGAAGGCCTCGGAGATGGGCGACGCGCTGTCATCGGTGGCGATGCCCGGAGGGCGGCTCGCAACCGCCGTTGCAGCAGGTGACGAGCACTCGTGCGCGATCCTCGACGACGGGAGCCTCGCGTGCTGGGGCGAGGGCGTCGGCGGCAGGCTCGGGCAGGGAAGCGAGTCCCGCATCGGGGATGATCCGTCGCGCGCGGTCGCATCGTCGCCGGTGGTTCCGTTGCCGCGCCCGGTCGTGGCGGTGGCGGCGGGACGGTTCCACACGTGCGCAGTGCTCGACGACGCGACGCTTCGTTGCTGGGGCACGGGGCTCGACGGCCGCCTCGGCACGGGGACGACCGATGCTCGCGGAGACCAGCCGGGGGAGATGGGCGCGTCGCTGCCAGCCATCGACGTCGGCGCTTCGCGCGGGGTGCGGGCCGTCGCCGCCGGCGGCTCGCACACCTGCGCGATCCTCGACGACGCGACGCTTCGCTGCTTCGGCTTCTCGTACCACGGGCAGCTCGGGTCGGGAAGCGCGGCGTCGATCGGCGACCAACCCGGCGAGATGGGTGGTGCGCTGGCCGCCGTTCCGGTGGGGCCGGTGGTGGCGGTCACCACGGGGTCGTCGCACACGTGCGTCCTGAGGTGGGGAGGTGGGATGCGCTGCGTCGGCAACGGCGCGAACGGCCGGTTGGCAACGGGCGGCTCGGCGTCGATCGGCGACCAACCCGGCGAAGTCGCGGCACTCGGCGATGCCGGAACGCCCTCGCCAGCCACGGTGCCGACGACGACGTCGACCACGACGACCACGACGACGTCAACCACGGTGCCGCCGACGACCACGTCCACCACCACGACGACGTCAACCACGGTGCCGCCGACGACCACGTCCACCACCACGACGACGTCAACCACGGTGCCGCCGACGACCACGTCGACCACCACGACGTCCACGACGACCACGGTGCCGCCGACGACCACGTCGACGACCACATCGACCACGACGACGTCAACCACGGTGCCGCCGACGACCACGTCGACCACGACGACGTCAACCACGGTGCCGCCGACGACCACGTCGACCACGACGTCCACGTCGACGTCCACGACCACGACGACGTCCACCACGACGACGACCAGTTCGTCGACCTCGACCACCGTCGCACCGACGACGACCGTGAGCCGGTCGTCGGGTGGTGGCGACGATCGACGGACGCCGTCGTCAACCGTGACGGCACGAGTCGTGCCGTCAACCGAGTCGCCGAGCGCGGAGGTGCGAGCGACCGTGACCGCCCTGCCGCCGTTCCCGCTCGGGCAGGCGGACGTCGGCGGGTCGATGGCCCGCGAACTCGCCCGGTGGGCTGCGACGGTGCCCCCGGGGTCGGTGGTGCGCTGCACGGCGGTGGGGGGCACGACCGATGCAATTCCGTCGCTGGCGCGCGCACGCGCCAGGTCCGTGTGCGCGGCCGTCGCCGCACTCGGCCACCGCACGGTGGTCGAGGTCCTGCCGGTGCGGGCCGCCCGCATCAGGTGGCGCCGATCGGGCGCGGTCGGCCCCCTGCCGCCCGACGCCCTCCGCCGCGTCCTCGTGGAGGTTGCCGACGGCACCGGTCGCTGACAGACTGGGACCGTGATCGCCCTCGTCCTGCGCCCGCTCTGCGTCGCTGGCACGGTGGTCGTAATTCCCTAGGCGCGCAGGCACTCCGCCGCGCGCGCCACAGCCTCCCGCAAGGGAGGCTTTTTTGTTCCCCGAATCACCCGACGAGCACACCGACACCGCACAGAGACGAGGACGAGATGGCAGCCAAGGAGACCCTCACCGGGGCGCAAGCCCTGATCCGCTCGCTCGAGCAGCAGCAGGTGGAGGTCATCTTCGGCCTGCCGGGCGGCTGCATCCTCCCCGCCTACGACCCGCTGCTCGAGTCTCCGATCCGCCACATCCTCGTGCGACACGAGCAGGGCGCCGGCCACATGGCTGAGGGGTACGCGCACGTCACGGGCCGTCCGGGCGTCGCCATGGTCACCAGTGGCCCGGCCGCGACCAACCTCGTCACGCCGCTGTGCGACGCATTCATGGACTCCATCCCGATGGTCGCCATCACCGGGCAGGTGCCGACTGCGGCGATCGGCACCGATGCCTTCCAGGAGTGCGACACGGTCGGCATCACGCGAAGCATCACGAAGCACAACGAGCTCGTCATGTCGGCCGACGACATCCCGCTCGCGATCCGGCAGGCGTTCCACCTCGCCTCGACGGGGCGGCCGGGGCCGGTGCTCGTCGACCTGCCGAAGGACGTCCTGCAGAACACGATGACGTGGCACTGGCCCAGCGACGACGAGGTCGAGGACTCGCTGCCCGGGTACAAGCCGAACCGCAAGGGCCACTCACGGATGATCCGCGAGGCCGCACAGATGATCCTCGCTGCGCACCGGCCCGTGCTCTACGTCGGCGGCGGCATCCTCAAGGCTCGGGCCGCCGAGGCGCTGCGCGAGCTGGCGGAACTGGTGCAGATTCCCGTGGTCACGACGCTGATGGCGCGCGGCGCATTCCCCGACGACCATCCGCTCTGCCTCGGCATGCCGGGCATGCACGGCACCGCCACCGCGGTCACGGCGATGCAGAAGTCCGACCTGCTGGTCGCGCTCGGCGCACGGTTCGACGACCGCGTCACGGGGCGCGTCAACGGGTTCGCGCCCGAGGCGCGGATCATCCACGTCGACATCGACCCCGCCGAGCAGGGCAAGGTGCGCCGTCCCGACGTGCCGATCGTCGGAGACTGCCGCCTCGTGATCGAGGAGCTGGTCGCCGCGATCCGCGACCTGCTCGCGGGCGGGACGGTCCAGGCCGACCTTTCAGCGTGGCGCAGCCGCGTGAGCGGCTGGCGCGAGCAGTTCCCGCTGACCTACGAGGCGAGCGCCCCCGGCGCAGCCCTGAAGCCGCAGTACTGCCTCGAGCAGCTGCGCGACGCGGCGCCCGACGGCACGATCCTCGTCGCCGGCGTGGGCCAGCACCAGATGTGGTCGAGCCAGTACTGGCGCTTCACGGAGCCGTACACCTGGGTCAACTCGGGTGGCCTCGGCACGATGGGCTTCGCAGTGCCGGCGGCGATCGGCGCGAAGGTCGGCCGTCCCAACACGACGGTCTGGGCGGTCGACGGCGACGGCTGCTTCCAGATGACCGCACAGGAACTGGTCACCGCGTCGCTCGAGCGCATTCCGGTGAAGATCGCGATCCTCAACAACTCGTACCTCGGCATGGTGCGCCAGTGGCAGGAAATGTTCTACGAGGAGCGCTACAGCGAGGTGTACCTGTCGACGGAGGTCCCGGACTTCGTGAAGATGGCGGAGGCGATGGGCTGCGTCGGCATCCGCGTCGAGGATCCGTCCGAGGTCGCCCCTGCGATCGACAAGGCCAACTCGATCCACGACCGCCCGGTCGTCGTCGACTTCCGCGTCGACGCGGGCGAGAAGGTGTTCCCGATGGTCGCCGCGGGCTGCACCAACGACGAGATCATGCTCCACCCCGCGCAGGGCGCACGGCGGGAGTTCCTCCGGTGAGCGGCGTCAACCCCAACGCGGGCCACGGCAACCACCAGGTCCTCTCGGTCCTGGTCCAGAACCGGCCCGGCGTGCTCGCGCGCGTCGCGTCGCTCTTCGCCCGCCGCGGCTACAACATCGTCTCGCTCGCCGTTGCGCCCACCGACCGCGACGACTACAGCCGCATCTCGATCGTCGTCGACGTCGAGTCCGCGTCGATCGAGCAGATCGTCAAGCAGCTGTTCAAGCTCGTCGAGGTGGTCCGCATCCAGGAGCTCGACCCGCGGCGGTCGGTCGAGCGCGAGCTGATGATGGCCACGGTCCGCGCGTCGGCCGAGCAGCGCGGCCAGGTCATCGAGCTCGTCAACATCTTCGAGGGCAAGATCCTCGCGGTCGGGTCCGAGGCCGTCACGGTCTCGCTCGACGGCAGTCCGGAGAAGATCGACGACTTCGAGGAGCTGCTCAGGCAGTACGGGATCGTCGAGTCCCAGCGCACCGGCAGGGTCGCCCTGCCTAAACTCGACCGCTCGGCACGGTCGACAAAGGGAAAGGCGGGCTGATGGCCGCGAACATCTACTACGACAAGGATGCGGACCTCGGGATCATCCGGGGGATGAAGGTCGCCGTCGTCGGATACGGGTCGCAGGGTCATGCGCACGCGCTGAACCTGAAGGAGTCCGGGGTCGACGTGGTGGTCGGGCTTCGTGACGGGTCGGCGTCCCGCGCCAAGGCCGAGGCCGCCGGACTCAAGGTGATGTCCATCTCGGACGCCGCGAAGTGGGGCGACCTCGTCATGCTGCTGGCGCCGGACACCGAGCAGAAGCGCATCTACGACGCGGACATCGCGACGCACATGGGCAAGGGCAAGGTCCTCGCGTTCGCCCACGGCTTCAACATCCGCTTCCACCGCATCGAGCCGCCGGCCGACGTCGACGTCGTCATGATCGCGCCGAAGGGCCCCGGGCACCTCGTCCGCCGCACCTACGCGGAGGGTGGCGGCGTGCCGACGCTCATCGCGGTGCACCAGGACGCCAGCGGCCGCGCCAAGCAGATCGCCCTGTCGTACGCCAGCGCCAACGGCGGCGGCCGCGCGGGCATCATCGAGACCACGTTCACCGAGGAGACCGAGACCGACCTCTTCGGCGAGCAGGTCGTGCTGTGCGGCGGCCTGACCTCGCTGATCATGGCCGGCTACGAGACGCTCGTCGAGGCCGGCTACCAGCCCGAGATGGCCTACTTCGAGTGCCTCCACGAGGTGAAGCTGATCGTCGACCTCATGTACGAGGAGGGCATCGCCGGCATGCGCTACAGCATCTCCGACACGGCCGAGTACGGCGACGTGTCGCGCGGCCCGCGCATCATCAACGCCGACACGAAGGCCGAGATGCGGAGGATCCTCGGCGAGATCCAGTCGGGCAAGTTCGCCGAGGAGTGGATCGCCGAGAGCGACGGCGGGCGCAAGCGCTTCGCCGAGATGCAGCAGGCCGGGCGCAACCACCCGATCGAGAAGATCGGGTCGCAGCTGCGGTCGATGATGCCCTTCATCCGCAAGGGCAAGCAGTCGGTCAGCGAGGTCTCGGGCGGCTGACGCCCGCAGCACCCTCGTGGGCCCGGCGAATTGACCGGACCGTCAAATCCTGAGTTGTTTGGTCGGCTTTCCGTGGGTACAGTGCCGGACCCATGAGCACCAATTGGGGATTCGAGACGCGACAGATCCACGCCGGCCAGGTGGCCGACCCGACGACCGGCGCACGGACCGTGCCGATCTACCAGACGACGAGCTACGTCTTCCGCGACGCGCAGCACGCCCAGAACCTCTTCGCGCTCGCCGAGATCGGCAACATCTACACGCGGATCATGAACCCCACGCAGGGGGTGCTCGAGGGCCGGCTGAACGCGCTCGAGGGCGGCGTGACCACCGCGGTCGGCCTGCCCGGCGCGCTCGCGGTGTCGAGCGGGCAGTCGGCTGAGTTCCTCGCGATCCTCACGCTCGCCGAGGCCGGCTCGCACATCGTGGCGTCGCCCAGCCTCTATGGCGGTACCTACAACCTCTTTCACTACACGCTGCCGAAGATGGGCATCGAGGTCTCGTTCGTGGACGACCCCGACGACCTCGGCCAGTGGCGCGCCGCTGCGCGCCCGAACACGAAGGCGTTCTACGGCGAGGTGCTGGCGAACCCGCGGAACAACGTGCTCGACATCGAGGGCGTGGCCGCGGTGGCCCACGAGGTGGGCGTGCCGCTGATCGTCGACAACACCGTCCCGACCCCGTGGCTGATCCGGCCGCTGGAATGGGGCGCCGACATCGTCGTGCACTCGCTGACGAAGTTCATCGGCGGCCACGGCACGTCGATCGGCGGCGCGATCATCGACGGCGGCACGTTCGACTTCGGTGCGAGCGGCCGGTTCCCGAACATGACCGAGCCCGACCCGTCGTACCACGGCCTCGCGTACTGGCCCGCGCTCGGCGCCGGCTCGTACATCATCAAGGCGCGCGTGCAGATGCTGCGCGACCTCGGCGCGGCGACGACGCCGTTCAACGCGTTCATGTTCCTGCAGGGGCTCGAGACGCTGTCGCTGCGCATGGAGCGCCACTTCGCCAACGCGCAGCGCGTGGGCGAGTGGCTGGCCGCGCACCCTCAGGTCGAGCGCGTGCACTACGCGGGGCTCCCGTCGAGCCCGTGGCACGAGCGGGCCAAGAAGTACGGCGGCGGCCGCGGATACGGCTCGGTGCTCGCCTTCGACATCAGGGGCGGTCGCGAGGCGGGACAGAAGTTCGTCGGCGCGCTGTCGCTGCACAGTCACGTCGCGAACATCGGCGACGTGCGCAGCCTGGTCATCCACCCGGCCTCCACGACCCACAGCCAGCTCACCGAGGAGGAGCAGCGCGCCACCGGGGTCACGCCCGGCCTCGTGCGGCTCTCGGTCGGCCTTGAGTCGGTGGAGGACATCCTGGCCGACCTCGACGCAGGCTTCGCCGCCGCGAAGTAGCGCGGCGGCCCCGCCGTCACGGACAATTCAGGTCCCGTTCACCTTCAGGCTGGTGCGGGGTAAAGACCATCGGACAGACTGAGTCCGTGCAGGTGCAGACGGCCCCCGAGCAGCGGACCCTGTCGGTCACCTACAGCCGCGCCGACCGGGTGTTTCGCGGGATCGTCACCGCGGGTGCGCTCACGTCGCTCGTCGTGCTCGGGCTGATCGCGCTGTTTCTGTTCGTGCGAGGCCTGCCGGTGTTCCGCGAGTTCGGCCTCCGGTTCCTCACGGGGTCGGAGTGGACGTCGATGGGGGAGGAGTCGTTCACCGACGAGGCTCGCGCCCTCGTGGGCGGCTCCAGCACGTTCTCGATCGGTCCGATGATCGTCGGCTCGGTGGTCGTCTCGATCATCGCGCTCCTCATCGCGGTGCCGCTCGCGATCGGCGGGGCGCTGTACATCGAGTTCTACGCCCCGCGCGTGCTCCATCGGCCGCTCGTCACGCTCCTCGACCTCGCGGCCGCGATCCCGTCGCTCATCTTCGGGCTCTGGGGCGTGCAGGTGTTCACCGAGTTCGGTGTCCGCTGGGCGACGTTCCTCAATCTGAGGCTCGACTTCATCCCGATCTTCTCGGTGGATTTCCCGAACTTCGGCCGCAGTCCGTTCGTCGCGGGCTGCGTGCTGGCGGCCCTCATCATGCCGATTACCACGTCGATCATCCGCGAGGTGTACTCGCGCACGCCGCGCGACCTCATCGATTCGTGCTACGCGCTCGGCGGTTCGAAGTGGGGGGCGATCCGTGCGGTCGTCATGCCATACGGCCGCAGCGGCGTCATCGCCGGCGCCATGCTCGGGCTCGGACGCGCGCTTGGCGAGACGGTCGCGATCTACCTCATGCTCAACCTCGTCTTCGCATACTCGTGGAAGATCCTCGATTCCACGGGCGGAAACGTCGCGTCAATGATCGCCCTCAAGTTTGGCGAGGCGTCGCCGACCGAGATCGCCGCCCTCGTCGCCTCGGGCTTCGTCCTCTTCGTGATCACCCTCGTCGTCAACATGGCCGCAGCGACGATCGTCGAGCGGTTCACCCCGAGGGCGTGATGGACGT
>JAGWXX010000114.1 GCA_018969685.1 Acidobacteriota bacterium
GCTCACCGCGCGCTCAGACGTACGTCGAGCCCTTCATGCCGTCGACGTCCTGGCGGATCTCCACGTTGACGAGCGCCGGCTTGCCCGATGCGAGGGCGCGCTGGAGAGCCGGACGGATGTCGCCGGGTTTCGTGACGTGCTCGCCGTGGCCGCCGAGCGCCTCGACAACGCGGTCGTAGCGGGTGGGGGCGAGCCGCGTGGCCACCAGCCGCTCGCGGCCGTAGAGCATCGCCTGCGGGCGCATCATCTGCCCCCATGCGGCGTCGTTGCCGACGACGCCGACGATCGGCAGGCCGAAGCGCACGGCGGTGTCGAACTCGAAGCCGTTCAAGCCGAACGACCCGTCGCCGTAGACGATGAGCACGCGGCGGTCGGGGAACGCGCGCTGCGCGGCGATGGCGAACGGCATGCCGACACCGAGCGTGCCGAGCGGGCCCGGGTCCATCCACGTGCCGCGGCTGGGGACGCGGATCACCTTCGACGCCTGCGCCACGATGTCGCCGCCGTCGCCGATGACGATCATCGAGTCGTCCGCGTCCACCACGGCGGCGATCTCGGCGCACAGGCGGAGCGGGTCGATCGGCACCTCGTCGCTCGTGAGTTGTGCTGCGAGGGCCGCAGCGGCGGCATCCTCCGATGCGCGCAGGGTCGCCGTCCACGCCGACGCGTCGACGCCGCGGCCGACAAGCACCTCGCGGATCGCGTCGAGGTTCGCGCCGAGGTTGCCGGCGAGGCCGACGGTGGCGGGGCGGTTCTGGCCGATGAGCGACTCGTCGAGGTCGAGCTGCACGATCGCGGCACGCTCGGGAATGGCGGCGCCGTAGCGCATGCGGAAGTCGAGGGGCGTGCCGGCCAGCACGACGAGGTCGGCGCCGGCGAGCGCCTCCTTGCGCGCCGACGAGAGGAACTGCGGGTGGGACATGGGTAGCAGGCCGCGCGCCATGCCGTTGGTGAGGCACGGGATGCGCGTCGCCTCGACGAAGCGCTGCAGCGCGGGGCCGCCCTCGCTCCACTTCAGCGAGGTGCCCGCCATGACCACGGGCGTGCGCGCGGAGGCGATGGCGTCGGCTGCGCGCTGCACCAGTGTCGCCGGGGCGGTGTGCGCGACGCGCACGTCGCGGAACTCGGGGATGGCCACTCGCTCGACGGGCGCGTGCAGCACGTCCATCGGGATCTCGAGGAATGCCGGGCCCGGCACGCCGGACAGCGCGGTGCGCACGGCCTGCTCGACGTACTCGGGGATGCGCGCCGTGTGCCAGCAGGCGTCGGCCCACTTGGTGATCGGGCGCATCACCGCGACGTGGTCCATCTCCTGCAGCGACCCGCGGCGCAGGTTGCCGAACGGGCCCTGGCCGCCGATGACGAGGATCGGCGAGTTCGCGCGCCACGCGTTGGCCACGCCGGTGACGCCGTCGGTGACGCCGGGGCCGGCGGTGAGGATCGCCACGCCCGGCACGCCGGGGTGCAGCCGAGCCCACGCGTCGGCGGCGTGCACGGCTGCCTGCTCGTGGCGGACGTCGATGACGTCGATGCCGACGTCGAGGCACCCGTCGTAGATCCCCATGACGTGGCCGCCCGACAACGTGAAGACGACCTCGACGCCCGCGCCCTTCAGGGACTCGGCGACCAGTCGGCCGCCGTGCGTCGAGGTCGTCGCCGCTCCGCTCACCGTGCCGACCCCTGCATTTCACCCCCGATGTGGCGCAGGGCATCCACCACCGCGACCGCCGAAGACGGTACACCGGCACGGTGGCGGGGAGCTCTGGCGGCAGGCTGCGGCGCGTGCTCGCGGCCACGACGGTCGCGGCGTGCGTGCAGGTGTCCGCACTCCCCGGCACGGCGCGTGCGGACACCGCGCCTCCGGCACCCCTCGAGCACCGGGTGATCGGCTGGTCGGTGCAGGGTCGCCCCATCGTCGCGCGGCGGTTCGGCCACCCCGGCGGCACCGTGGTCGTGGCGGTGGGCACGATCCATGGCGACGAGCAGAGTGGCCTGCAGGTGGCGCGCGCTCTCGCCACCGGAGAGGTGCCGCGCGGCTACGACCTGTGGGTGGTGCGCGACGGAAACCCCGACGGCACCGCCGCGAACCGACGGCGCAACGCTCGCGG
>JAGWXX010000056.1 GCA_018969685.1 Acidobacteriota bacterium
CACGCACGCGGTCGGGCCGATGCGGACCTACTGCCTGAGCGCGATGCTGCTCGACCGCGACGATCCCCTTCGCGTCATCGGCAGCCTCGACCGGCCGCTGATGAGCCCCGAACCCGACGAGACGTACGGCTACGTCCCCAACGTCGTCTATTCGTGCGGCAGCCTCCTCCACCGGGGCAGCCTCGTCATTCCCTACGGCATCGCCGACCACTCGATCGGCATCGCGACCGTCGCCATTGACGACCTGCTCGGGGTGCTGACGGCGTGAGCCGCCGCGGAGCCGGCCGGACCGCCCGACCGGAACGGATGTCAGGGGGAAGCGCCACCAGAGCGACGGCCGCGGTCGGGGCGCTCCTCGTGGCGGCGGGGATCGCGCTGATCACGGCGACCACCTTCGAATTGTGGTCGTCGAATGCGACGGCCGACGGCGCGGCAGCCGAGTTGCGGGGCGAGACGTGGGCGGCATGGGCCGAGGCGCACAGGGATGCGACTGCCGACGCGGTCGGACCGGAGGACGGCGCCGCGACGTCGAGCACCGTTCCCGATGAGCCAGAGGAGGGCGAGACCATCGGCCTGCTCTACATCCCCCGCATCCGCGGCGACGTCTGGGGCGTGCCGGTGCTGCACGGCGTGTCGGCGGGGCAGCTGGACCGGGGCGTCGGGCACTTTCCGGGCTCGGCGATGCCAGGCGACACCGGCAATTTCTCGCTCGCGGGCCACCGCACCTCCAACGGTCAGCCGTTCTCGGGAATCGACGTGCTCGCACCGGGCGACGAGGTCCACGTGCGCACCATGGACCAGTGGCTCACCTACGTCCTCGTGCGCGACCGGATCGTCGGCCCGCGCGACACATGGGTGCTCGACGACGCGCCGGTCGACGGACTCCCGGGGTCGCGCGTGATCACGCTCGTGACCTGCACGCCGCGCTACTCGACGAGGCAACGGTGGGTGTGGTGGGGGGTGCTGCAGCGCAGCGCACCTGCAGAGGACCCCCCGATCGGGATCGGCGAGACGACGCCCTCCGGCGGCTAGACGGCCCGGTGCGCGTCGGCGTCGGCGATTTCGTCGTCCGACAGCGCATTCATTGCGAGATCGACGGCGAGCCAGACCGTGTAGCTGACGGGGTATCCGACGACGGCGACGAGCACCGCCACCGCCGACGTCGCGGCCACGAGCGGCCACACCGGCGGCTCGGGGTACGTCAGCGCGACCCCGACTCCCATCACCGCAAGCAGCGAGCCGCCGGTGAGGATGATGTTGATCGCCGCCGCGCCGAGCTGGAATCCCTCCATGTTGCGCCGCCACGCGAGCCCGCACGTGCGGCACCGGTCTGCCATCGAGTACCAGCCGGTGAAGAACGCTCCGCGGCCGCCGCACCGCGCACACCGGCGTCCGACTCCGCGCGCGAGCATCCGCCCGACCGGCGGCAGAGCGGTGGTCACTCGGTGAGGTCGGCCACGAAGTCGGCGAAGACGTCGGCGTAGGCCATGGCGTCGTCATCGGTGTGCATGACGGAGATGAGCCACTGCTCGTCGAGCCCCGGCGGCAGGAGCACGCCACGGTTGATGCCGTGGATCCACTGCGCGAACGCGAGGTCGAAGTCGGTGGCCTTGTAGTCGCGGTAGTTGCGGATGGGCTCGGGCGCCCACGTGACGCATCCCTTCGCGCCGAACTGCACCGTGTGCGCGGGCAGGCCTGCGGAGGCGATGACCGCGTCGACCGCGCCGACGAGGCGCTCGTTGCGCGCGATCACCACTCCGGTCATCTCCGGGGTGCACACCTCGGACAGCACCGCGCGGGCCGCGGCCATGCACAGCGGGTTGCCGTTGTAGGTGCCGAGGTGGACGACCCGGCCGGCGGTGATGAGATCCATCAGCTCCTGCCTGCCGCCGAATGCACCGAGCGGCAAGCCGCCGCCGATCGACTTCGCAAGTGCGACGAGGTCGGGCTGGACGCCGACCGCACCGGTCGCACCGCGCCAGCCGGCCGTGATGCCCGTCTTCACCTCGTCGAACACGAGGAGCGTGCCGTGGCGCTGCGTGATCTCGCGGACCTGCTGCAGGTAGCCGGGCTGTGGGAGGCAGATGCCGATGTTCTCCATGGCGGGCTCGACGATGAAGCAGGCCACGTCGTGCGCGGCGAGCACGCGGTCGAGTGCCTCAGGGTCGTTGTACGGCACGACCAGGGTGCCGGCGACCACGCCGGGCGAGATGCCCTCGGACGACGGGACGGAGTTCGGAGCGTGGGCCGGGCCGGCGAGGTGCAGCGGCGGCTTCATCGACACCATGACCTCGTCGTGGTGGCCGTGGTAGCCGCCCTCGACCTTGACGATCTTGTGCCGGCCCGTGGCCGCGCGCGCGACGCGGATGGCGTCCATCGTGGCCTCGGTGCCCGAGTTCGTGAAGCGCCACATGGGCAGCCCGTACCGCTCGGCGAGCATCTCGGCGACGTCGGCGTTCGACTCGCACGGCGTGACGAACAGCGTGCCGTTGCCGAGCTGGTGCTCGATCGCCGACCGCACGACCGGATGGCCGTGGCCGACGAAGAGCGCCCCGAAGCCCATGTCGTAGTCGACGTACCGGTTGCCGTCGACGTCGGTCATCGTCGGGCCGTCCGACGAGCGCACGACGACGGGCCACGGGTCGTAGGCCTGGAAGCTCGACGGCACCCCGAGGGGCAGCACCTTGCGCGCACGGGCATTGGCCCGCTGGGAGCCGGGCGTCCGCTCCTGATAGCGGGCCAACTCTCGCTTCGTGATCTCCTTGGCTCTCTGCGCCAGGGACGAGCTCAGCGTGGAGTCCATCGCTGACATGAGTATCAACTCCCAAAAACTGCTCGTGCAGAGTCTACACTGGCGGTCACGCGGTGGGCGTAGCTCAGTCGGCTAGAGCGCCAGGTTGTGGTCCTGGAGGTCGGGGGTTCGAGGCCCCTCGTCCACCCCAAATCTCACGAGACAGCTCCGGATGGCGCGCCGCTCGGCGCCGACGTCCCGGCGATGCACGTTCGTTCGCCCGCGATGCGGCGGGCGGGTAGCATCGGCGCTTCAACCGCCCCTCTAGCTCAGCTGGTCAGAGCAACGGACTCTTAATCCGCAGGTCCTGGGTTCGAATCCCAGGGGGGGCACTGTCTGCTGGGTCGCGGTCCGGGGCGCAGCGCATCCTGCGCGCGTCACGCCCGAGCACGGATCACTCCTCGGCGGAGTCGTCTGCACCGCCTTCGTCCACCGTGCCGTCGGGGTCGCCACCGCCGGGATCCCCCGTTCCGTCGTCAACTCCACTGTCGACACCGTCGTTGCTCCCATCGTCGACGCCACCATCGGCTCCCGCATCCGTCGTGTCTGCGGCGTCCTCGGTTGCACGGATCGCGTCCTCGAGATCCTCGAGGAACGCGAGCCCGTCGGCGTCGACCGGCTCGGCCTCCGCCTCGCTCGCGGTCTCCGCGAACTCGCCCGTCTCCGGGTCGAACTCGGCGAGGATGTCGGTCACCTCACCGCTCGCCGACTCGTCGTCGATCTCGTACTCGCCGAGGCTCCGACCGTCCTCATCCTCGAACCCGACGGTGGCTGCGCCATCGTCATCGAGCGACCCGACCCGCATGCGGAGTCCGTCCGCGATCATGTCCTCCGACACCGGCAGGTCCGCGCTGTTCAGCCCGTTCGACACGTTCACATCGGCGTCGCCCATGCCCGAAAAGTCGATCTCGACGTCGCCATCCGGACCGACGGCCACCGGCTCGTGGTCTCCCTGCGCGTCCCCGTCCCACTCGTACCGCACGGTCGTCCGCGGGCTCGAGCCGCCGTCCACCGACATGGTCACGGGCACGGTCCCCGACCCGCCGTCACCGCCCTCGAGCGACACCGAGAAGGCCCCGACCTTGGCCCGGTCGACGGTGACCGAGCTCCAGTTCCCTGCCAGCGTCCCCGTTGCGCCGGCGACCGACCTGAGGTCGACACCGTCCGGCAGCGGGATGCTGCGGTCGCGCGCGTCGTACGTCTGACCGTCGACCGTCAGCAGCACGTGCAGCCCCGCGGATGGGTCGGGCGACGTGACCACGACGGTCGTGCTCTTTCCGTCGTCCGCCCCCTCCCCGTACGGCGCCGGAAACGGCTTCGCCCTCCGGGCCTTCATCGGCGTGAGCTCGATCGATCCCCTGCCGCCTTCCCAACCGCCGGTTTCAGCCTCGGGATTGGTGGTGCCCATCGCATAGGACCACTGCTCCGCCTCCGGGTCGACCATGATGCGCTGCACCGTCCCCGGGTAGTTGTTGTCGTACACGTGGATGGCGATCAGCCCGCCCTCGTCGGTGACGGCGATGGGCGTCACCGCGTGCCCGCCGTCCGGCGAGTAGATCCCCAGCGTGTAGCCCGCGCCCGACTGGAGCCCCGAGGCCAGCTCGGCGGCGATCTCCGACGGCTCGTACTGCTGGAAGGACTGATACGCCTCCTGTACCGGCTCCACCATTTGCGTCGCCCACCAGTACTCGATGGCCCTCGACACCGCAGGCGTCTCCCTCTCGAGTTCGAACGTCGAACCAGCCGTGGGGTCGAAGTCTGCGAGCGCGACGCCGCCGTCGTAGATCAGCTGTGACAGGACCGCCATTCCTTCGCAGTGCCCACCCGCCATCGCCTCGTTCACCTGTGCCACCCACTGCCTCGCCGCCGGGTAGAGCACGCAGTCGGCGGCTCCGCCGCGTGCGCAGACCTCGTTGCGCCCGAACAACGCGATCAACTCGGTCGCTCCCAGCCCGCCTGGCTCGGCCCAATTCTCGAAGCCGAAGCCGTCGACGGCCGGATCGAAGCCACTGAAGGAGCAGGTGCCGCCGTCCTGCCCCGAACAATCGGGCAATGGATAGGAATCGGAGCCCGTCGGTTCATCTCCGGTCGACTTCCCGACCATGGCGGACGAATCCGACGTTCCGCACGCGGCGGGTACGAGTACCAGCGCGGCGGAGAGGGTGATGCGGACCAGGACCGAGGAGGATCTCATCGCTCAAGCGTACGCCGGACGACGGCGAGCGCTGGCATGGACGGGTCGGGGCGACCTCCAATCTTCCGACCTCCCGAACGGGTCCGTCCACCGTGGATAGCGTCCCGGGACCGGAGGCTCGCGTGCAATCACACCGGGGAGTGCGTGCAGCAGTGACGTGGGTGCTCGCAGCGACGGCACTCGCCCCCGGCAATGCGGCAGCCGCATCGCCGCGTCCCGCACCGATTCCGACGGCCACCCGCGCCGGCGCTCCGTGCCGGACGGCCGGTGCGACGGTCCGCACACCGCGCGGGTTCCTCGAGTGCCGCGAGGTCGCAGGTGGACGGTTGCGGTGGGTCGCACTGTCGCGCCGCCCCCCGGTGCCGCAGGCGCCGCCCGGCGGCGCGAACCTCGACGAGTGCCGATTGGCCGACCGCCGCGAACCGATCCTCCAGCCGTGGAACATCGGCTTCCCCCGCGGCGATCGAAACGGCACGCCGCTGCTGCCGGCGAGCGGGACGATGCGCGTGCAGCTGATCGCGGTCGACTTCTCGGATGCGACGGGAACGGGGGCCGAGCTCGCCGCTGCAGGGCGGCAGATCGCGGAGTTCTCCCGCTGGTTCGAGGTGCACTCGCACGGCGCGCTCCGCGTCGAATGGCAGTTCCCGCCCCGCTGGTACCGCATGTCGCGGACGTCGGCCGACTACCAGTGGGTGAAGGGCGACCGGCAGCGCATGGTGCCGATCGCCGAGGAGATGCTCGCCCTCGCCGACGCGGAGGTGGACTTCGCAGGCTCCGACTCCGTGTTCGTGCTGCTGCCGCGCTCGATCGTGCACGTCAACCCCGATCTCGGCGACGCCAACGTGGTCCTGCGCACCGCCGACGGACCGGTCCGGCACCTCTGGGCCGGCGGAAGGTTCTTCTACCAGCCCGAGTGGAACGCGCCGCGCGAACTATGGAGCTTCTGGGTCCACGAGTACCTCCATCCGATGGGGATCCCGGGGCACGGCTTGCGCTCGAACTCCGACGTCGCGAACAACCAGAACGGCCGCTCGGTCGTGCTCAACGCGTGGGACCGGTTCCTCGCCGGTTGGAGCACGGCGGACGACCTGTACTGCATGCCCGCGGCCAGGATCACGGCACCGCTGCGCATCGAGCTCTCGCCGCTCGAGCGCACCGCGAGGGGCCTCAATGCGGTGATGATCCCGGTGTCGGACACCCAGGTGATCGTCGTCGAATCGAGGCGCGCGGAGGGCTGGGGCGCCCGCCTCGGCCGGGGCGCATACGGCATCCTCGCCACCGTGATCGACGTGTCGCGCGACGTCGACCGGTCGAGCGAATCGGGATCCGTTCCGGGCGAACCCTTCCCGTCGTTCGCCACCCCGCTGGTGCCGCCGGGCACGCCGCGCGCCGATGCCCACCGGCGCGAGTACCTGCTGCGGATGGGCGAGTCGGTCGAGTACTCCGGGGTGCGGATCGACTTCGTCGCTTCGGGCGACAACGACACGGTGCTGGTCGTCAGGACCGGTTGACCCGGGCTCAGCCCACGATGCGCCAGACCGCTCCCGAGAGCGACAGGACGTAGAGGTCGCCGTGCGCCCGCACCACCGCGACCGGTGCGTCCACGCCCGCGAAGCGCTGCACCATGTCGGGCCTCGGCTCGTCGGTCGCAATCGACCACACGCGGCCGCTGCAGTAGTCGGCGAAGACGTACTGGCCTGCGAGCGCGCCTGACGTCGCCACCGCACCGCCACTGATCGAGCATCCGTCGTCGCCGTGCCGGTACGCCACCACCGGCGGCACGTGCGCGGTGCTCGTCTGGTCCTCGTTGAACCGCTCGCCGGCCTCCCACGCGCTCCAGCCGAAATCCACCGGCTCCGCCACCTTCGAGACGTCGTCCAGCACGCTCACCTCCTCCCACCGGTTCTGCCCGACGTCGGCCAGCCAGAGCCGGTCGTCGACGAGGTCGATCCGCCACGGATTGCGCAGCCCCTTCGCGACCTGCACCACCGCGCCGGTCGCCGGATCCAGCCGCAGCACCTTGCCCAGCGGCGACGACTCGTCCAGCGCCACGCGCAGCGGATCGTCGGCCGACCCGCCGTCCCCCGTCGCGACGAGCACCGTTCCCGACGGCTCGACCACGAGGTCGCCGCCGTTGTGGTTGCGGAACGGCTGGTCGATCGTCAGCAGCGCGCGCAGCGACGAACGGTCGAACGTCCCCGACGCATCGACCCCGACCGATGCGACGACGGTGTCGCCGGAACGGTCGGTGTAGTTCAGGTACGCGGTCGATCCATCCGGCGAGAACGCCAGTCCGAGCAGGCCGCGCTCGCCGCCACCCTCGGTCAGATCGGAGACGTCGAGCGCGGGCTGTTCGTCGAGGGAACCGCCGACCATTCGCAGCACCCGTCCGTCTCTCGACACGACGTACACCGCAGGGTCGCCCGGGCGCGACGTCGCGTCGACCGGCTCGTCCACCTCCGCCACCCGCACCAGTTCGGGCACCTCGGCGGCGACGACGGTCGCTCGCGATGGTGGCTCGGTGACGGCCACGGGTTCGGACCCTCCCCCACAGCCCGCGACGGCGAGCACCGCGCCCGCGGCGACGACACGAGAACCCCGCAACATCCGCCGGTAGTGTCGCACGCGCCGTGCAGTCCGCGCTCCGCAGTCCCGCACTTCGTGCATTGATCGCGGCGTCCGTGCTCGCCGCGAGCGCGCTGGTGCCGACATCCCGCGTCTCCGCGATCTACGGCGGCGAGCAGGCGTTCGACGAGGGAGCCGTGGTGCCTGTCACGATCTTCCCCAACGGCTCGACCATCGGATGGTGCTCCGGCGTTCTATGGAAGCCCCGAATCGTGTTGACAGCTGCACACTGCGTCGTCGCCCCCGGAAGCAGCGCCGCGTACAGCACCGCACAGATACGCGTCGGCCGCCCCGGCACGGTGCGTGGCGACGGTGACGTCTTCTACCCTTCCGCGATCATCACCCCGCCGGACTTCATCAACCGCACCTACGTCACCGACCAGGACCTGGCGGCGCTCGTCTTCGACCACGACGTCGGAACCACCAACGTCACCCGTCTCGCGACGGCATCGGAAGCAGCATCGTGGGCGGCGGCAGGAACGCCGGTCGACATTGTCGGCTACGGCACCGCCTCGCCCGTCAGCAACAACCCGCTCGTCCTGCGGGTATCCCTTCCGGCGCTTGCCGCTGAAGTTCGCTCGGGGTACCAGTGGTTCGACATCGCGGCCACTTCCGAACAAGGATCCTGCCCCGGGGATAGCGGCGGCGGTGTCCTTGTGACGCTCCAATCGGGAGAGCGACTGCTCGCCGGCATCGTCGCGGGCGGACGCTCGGCGTGCTCCCGGTCGGCGCCGCCATTCAGGACGGTGACAGCGATGCCCGTAGGATTCCCCGCGATACTCGAGCGCGCGCTCGTGCTGGCCGGCTATCCCGCGCTGCCCTCGGCGCCCACCTCGGTGCGGGCGGTGTCGGCGTCCGGCTGGCGCACGACCGTCTCGTGGCTCCCCCCCGAACGGAACGCGGGGGCGGTGGCGTCGTACGTCGTTGCCGCGCCGAACGGCACCCCGTTGTGCACCGCTCCGGCGGGTGCGACGGGATGTTCGTTCGAGATCCCCGTCGATCCCGCCGGCGGCCTCTCGGTGCGCGCGGTCAACGCGATGGGCGAGATCGGCGAGGCACGCGTTCCCGTCACCGCCGCACAGGTGCGGAGGCTGGACGGCGGGCCGCGCCAGAAGATCGTCAGTGGACAGACCTACGAGGTCCGGCTGTGCACCGCGGCTGGCACCGACCTCCGGCTCGAGGAGCAGCGCGGCAGCGCGTGGACGGTCGTCGGTGCGGCGCCCTCGGCGGCGCGCTCGGCGAGGTGCAGGGCCGCCTCTCCGTATCTCGCCACCTTCGCCTGGCTGGCGCCCGGCACGGGAGGACGGACCTCGCGACAGGTGTCGCTCCGTGTCGTCGGATCCGACGGTCCCGCGACCCCCGCCAAGGCGACCGTGTCGGCGCGCGCCTGACCCACGGGCGGTATCGTCGCACCATGGGACTCGGACGGGGATTCAGTTTTTCGTGGAAGCGCGCGCTCGGCATCGACCTCGCCAAGCGGAGAATCGCCCGCGCCACGGGCATCCCCACCACGCGGGCCGGGCGCCAGCGCAAGCTGGGCCGCTGGCTCGGCATGAAGTAGCGCGACGACCGCGCTAGCGCAGCGTCAGCGCCGCGACCGTCTCGACGTGGTGCGTCCACGGGAAGAGGTCGAGCACTGCCACGCCGTCGAGCGCATAGCCCGCATCGACGAGCATCCGGAGGTCGCGCGCGCCCGCGACCGGATCGCAGCTGACGAGCACCACCCGAGGTGCGCGCACCGACGCCACCACCGCGGCGCCGCGGCGGCCGAGTCCGGTGCGCGACGGGTCGGCGATGACGAGCCCCGCCGGACGGGGATCCCACTGCTCCACCTGCACCGCGACCACGCCCGCGTCGCGGTCCCGGAGGTTGTGGCGCGCGTCCGCGCACGCCGCGGGGTTCGACTCGACCACCAGCGTCCTCGCGCGCGGCCCCGCCACCGTCGCAGAGAACAGACCGATGCCGCCGTACAGGTCCACGACGTCGCCGAGCGCGCCGGCCGCCGCCTCGTCACCGGCCGCGGCGCGCACCTCGGCGACGAGCAACTCGGCCGCCCGGGCCGACGACTGGAAGAACGACCGCATCGACGCGCGAAGGTCCACCCCCGCCACGCGCTCCACCACCGACGCCCGCGGATCGACCTCGACGTCCTCCGGCTCGCCCGACACCGCGGCGCGCCGCGCGTCGCGCCCCTTCGCGTCGTGCAGCCAGATCGCCCGCGCGCCCGTGGAGATCGAGCAGCGGATGGTCGCCTCCTCTGCGCCCGATGCGCGCAGCTCGGGGAGCATGCCGTCGATCAACGGGTGCGCCGCCATGCACGATCGCGGGACGACGGCGTCGTTGCTGGCCCGCCGGCGGAAGCCCAGCCGGCCGTCGGGCAGCACCGCCATGCGCACCGTCGTGCGGGGACCGGCGTCACCCTCGACGCTGCGGAGCGGGACGTCCCCGAGCCGGCCCGTGCGCGCGAGCGCCTCGCGCACGATCTCCACCTTCGCCGAGAGGTGTGCGCCCCGTTCGAGGTGCTGCAGCGTGCACCCGCCGCAGCCCTCCGCGACGCTCGGGCACGCCGGCTGCACGCGCGACGGCGACGGCTCGACCACCGAGCCGAGCGACAGCCGGACGTAGTCCCCGCGGTCCTCGGCCAACGACGCGCGCACCAGCTCGCCCGGCAGCGCGCCCGGCACGAATGCCACGCGACCGTCGTCGAGGCGGGCGAGCGCGTCACCGCCCGCCACGAGCCGCTCCGCGCGCACCGTCAGCCCGTCCATGCTCCGACCCTACGGTGGCGGAAGCACCCGCGCACCTAGGATCGCGGCGTGGACCGCACCATCCGCATCGCCCCGTCGGTGCTGCCGGTCGACTTCTCGAAGCTCGGGCAGGCGGTGGTCGACCTCGACGCCGCAGGCGTCGACCTCATCCAGTGGGACGTCATGGACGGGCAGTTCGTGCCGAACCTCACGTTCGGACCGGACGTCATCGCCTCGGTGCGGGGGCTCACGTCCCTGCCGTTCGAGGCGCACCTCATGGTGCTCACGCCGGACGCGATGGCTGCGAGGTGGGTCGAGGCCGGTTGCCAGCGCCTGATCGTGCACGCCGAGGCCTGCACGCACCTCCACCGCACGCTCGGCGCCATCCGCGACCTCGGCGCCACCGCGGCGGTGGCGCTGAACCCCGCGACACCCGCCTCCGCCGTGGCCCACGTGCTCGACCTCGTCGACATGGTGCTCGTGATGACCGTCAATCCCGGCTTCGGCGGGCAGCGCTACATCGCGTCGATGGAGCCGAAGATCGCCGAGGTGCGCAGGATGATCGACGACGCCGGCGTCGAGGCCGTCGTGGAGGTGGACGGCGGCATCGCGCCCGACACCATCGCCGGCGCCGCCCGAGCAGGTGCGACCGTGCTCGTCGCCGGCAGCGCCCTGTTCCGCGACCCCCTCGGCCTCGGCCACGCCGTCGCCGACCTGCGCTCCCGCGCGCAGGCCGCTACCGCCTGACGCCGGTCCTTCCCCGCGCCGCGCGCGACGCCGCCACGATCGCGCGGACCATAGCGAGCGCGACCAGGCAGCCCAGCACGAGCACGATCGACAACAGCGGGGCGAGTGCAAACAGCCCCGCGCCGTCCCGGATCGGCCTGAGCACGCCCGAGTCGATCGCGGCCCCGTCCTCGAACACCGTGCGGATCGGGTCGTCGAAGTCGGGGCACGCCTCGGCCGATCCCGTGATGCCGATGACGGCGTCGCCCCCGAAGAGCGGCTCGTCGCGGCGCACCTTCGACGACAGCAGCGGCGAGTACGGATCGCTCGCCGTGCCGACGAGGTACCTGCGGCCGCGCTCGACGAGCTGCGCGTCGCGCCCGTACCGCACCTCGACGCGGTCGCCCAGCAGGTAGCCGGCCGGCGTGCCGTCGCGGATCTGCTCCACGCGGAACGTCACCGTCGACTCGCCCACCTCGACGGCCTCGCCGAGGAACACCATCTGCGGCACCGTCGGGGCGGGGCACCCGGCCGGGATGGTGGTCGCGGCCGAGGGATTGAGCGGCACCGACTCGACGGGCACGTCGACGACGTCGCCCTGCTCGTCGGGCACGTCCTCGTCCGGCGGCGCCGTGGCCAGCGCGGGCGCGGGCAGCGACGCCAGCAGCAGCGCGGTGAACACCGCGGCGAACCTGCGCGTCCTCACGCGCGCGACGCTACTGCCGGTGCGCCACGCGACCGCGTCAGCCGCGTCAGCGTCCCGCAGCCCTGCCCGTTCGCACCTGAGCAGAAACTCGACGCTGCGGGCAGCGCTAGCGGCCTTCGAACCGAGGCTCGCGCTTCTCGAGGAACGCCGCCGTCGCCTCGGCGACGTCGCGGGTCACGAGGTTCACGGACTGCGCCGCCGCCTCCTCGTCGAGCGCCTGCTCGAGCGACAGCGAACCTGCGTGGTTGAGCAGCCGCTTCGTGAGTGCGAGGGCGATCGGCGGACCCGCGGCCAGCGTCCGCGCCCAGCCATCGACGAAGGCGTCGAGCTCGCCGTCGGGCAGGACCCGGTTGACGAGACCCATCGCCTCGACCTCGCGCGCGCCATGGATGCCCCCGAACAGGGCGAGCTCCTTCGCCCGGTGCAGCCCCACCCGCCGCGGCAGCAGCCACGATCCGCCGAAGTCCACCGACAAGCCGCGCCGCGAGAAGATCTCCGAGAAGCGCGCGGTGTCGGACGCCACCACCAGGTCGCACGCCAGCGCCATGTTGCACCCCGCGCCCACCGCGACGCCCCGCACCTTCGCGATCGTGGGCTGCGGCAGGTTGAACAGGGCTGCACACGCCGCGTTGACCGTGCGCATCGAGCGCAGCGGGTGCGAGCCGTGGCGCCCCGGGCCCGTCGAGAGGTCGGCGCCGCTGCAGAAGTCGCCGCCCGCACCCGTCAGCACGACGACCCGGTCGTCGGCGCGGTCCCCGATCTCGGTGAACGCGTCGCGCAGGTCGGCCCACGTCTGCGGCGACGCGGCGTTCTTCTTCCCCGGGTTCGACACCGTCACCGTGACGATGCCGTCATTCCGCTCGACGACGACGGTGTCCATGGGGGCGACAATACTGACGCGATGGGATTCGACCCGCACCGCCGCCGCATCCCCCGGCGCACCGATGCGCTGCTGGTCGCCGGTGCGCTCGCGACGATCGCCGCGATGGTGGCGTGGGCGCTCGCCGGCTGACCATCTGGGACGGCCTCTACGGCGAGGTCGGGGTCCGGCGGGTGCAGCCCTACGAGGCGGTGAAGACCTACGTCTGCCCCGGGTGCAACCGGGACATCCCGCCCGGCACGGGGCACCTGGTGTGCGTGCCCGCCGACGCACCCGACCTGCGGCGCCACTGGCACCGCGCGTGCTGGGAGCGCCGCGCCACTGCGCGGTGACCGCCTAGAACGCGTCCTCCAGCACCTCGATCGACGACCCGAGCACGGCTGCGACGTCGAAGCGGACGTCCCTGATGCGCGACGCCAGCACGGGATCGGTGCCGCGCAGCGCGGCGAGGAACTCGGCGGCGGTCCGGCGCACCCGGATCTGCTTCTGCCGCCCCACCGCCTCGGCCGGCGACCCGTGCGAGCCGCTGGCGCGCGCCTTCACCTCGCACACGACGAGCAGCGCGCCGCACGTGGCGAC
>JAGWXX010000115.1 GCA_018969685.1 Acidobacteriota bacterium
TGAGCGAGTTCGCGTGGTTCGGCGCGCTGTGCGACGACGACTACGCGCAACTCGGCGTCGCCGACCCGTCGCTTCGCAGCAGTTGGGACCACTGCCGCTCGATCGTCCTCGATGCGGAGCGCCTGGGCTTCGACAACGTCCTGCTTCCGTCCGGCTACTCGCTCGGCATCGACACGGTGTCGTTCGCGTCGGCGGTCGCTCCGCTCACGTCCCGCATGCGTCTGCTCGCCGCGGTTCGCTGCGGTGAGTCGTGGGTGCCGCAGCTAGCACGCCAACTGGCCACCCTCGACGAGGTGCTGGACGGGCGCCTGACGGTCAACATCATCTCGTCGGAGATGCCGGGCGAGACGCTCGACGGAGGTGCGCGATACCGCCGCACCGCAGAGACCATGGTGGCGTTGCGGACCCTGCTCGCCGGACGCAGGCTCGACCTCGACGGCGAGTTCGTGTCGTTGCACCTCGATCCGCCGCGCATCACCGCCGAGCGTCCGGTGCACGCGCCGTTCTACTTCGGTGGGCTGAGCGATCCTGCGCGCGAGGTGGCCGCACAGCATGCGGACACCTACCTCATGTGGCCCGACACCGAAGCCGCCGTCGCCGAGATCGTCTCCGATCTGTCGTCACGGGCGTCGCGACACGGCCGGACCCTGCGGTTCGGCTACCGGGTTCACGTGGTCGTGCGCGAGACCGAGGCCGCGGCGCGCGAGGCGGCGCGTCACCTGCTCGCGGCGCTCGACGAGGCGACCGGCGCGGGGATTCGAGCCCGCTCACTCGACTCGCAGAGCACCGGCGTGCGCCGCCAGGCCGAGTTGCGCGATGGGTCGGACGACGACGGCTACGTCGAGTCGAACCTGTGGACCGGCATCGGCCGCGCACGCAGCGGGTGCGGTGCCGCGATCGTCGGCGACCCGCAGCAGGTCGCGGCGAAGATTCGCCGCTACGAGCAGCTGGGCATCTCGTCGTTCATCCTTTCGGGGTATCCCCACCGCTCCGAGTGCCGACTGTTCGCCCGGCTCGTCCTGCCGCTGTTGCGATGAGCGATTCCGTCGACGGACTCGAGTCGACGCTCGCCGACGCCCTTGCGCCGCACCTGTGCGGTGCGTCCCTGTCGGTACTGGGTCGCGAACCCATCGGCACCGGTCAGATGTCCACGAGCCTGCGCGTGACCGTGTCCACCGAACCTCCGGGTCGCCTTCCCGCGTCGCTGGTGGTCAAGCAGCCGTCGCCCGACCCGACGAGCCGTGCCGCGAGCCGCGCGACGCGCACCTACGAGATCGAGACTTCGTTCTATCGCGAGGTGCTGCCGCGTGTGGCGGTCTGTGCGCCACGCTGCTGGGCAGTCCGGTTCCTCCCCGCCTCGGACGACTTCCTCCTCGTTCTCGACGACCTCGCCCCCCGGATGCAGGGCGACCAAATCGCCGGCGCATCCGTCGCGCAGGTGGCGTCCGCCGTGGACGAGCTGGCGATGCTTCACGGCCCTGTGTGGGGCGACGAGTCGCTCGCGCGCCTCGACTGGCTGAACCGCGCAGATGCCGAGCAGCGCGCGGGCACCCGTGCGCTGCTCGCATCCTGCTGGCCGCGTTTCGTGGACCGGTATGGCGACCGTCTCGACGCCGTCGTACGGCGCGTCGGCCACTCGTTCGTCGACGACCCCGGCACCTACTTCGACCCGCCGCGGGGCGAGCTCACCGTCGTGCACGGCGACTTCCGGCTCGACAACCTGCTCTTCGATCCTGCCGGTGGACGAACGGCGGTCGTCGACTTCCAGACCGCCGTACTCGGTTGGGGCGCCACCGACCTCGCCTATCTCGTCGGCGGCTCGCTTCCGACCGATGTCCGCAGGCTGCACGACCGCGAGTTGGTGGATCGCTGGGTGACCGGCCTCGAGGCGTTCGGCGCCAGGCCCTCCGACCCGTGGGGGCAGTACCGTCGCCAGTCGTGGGCGGGCCTCATCATGGCGGTCGTCGCGTCGGTGCTGGTGCAGCGGTCCGAGCGGGGCGATGAGATGTTCGTGGCAATGGCCAACCGGCACGCCGCGCACGCGGACGACATGGACGCACTCTCCGCGGTGAGGGGCTGACGTGGGCCGTTTC
>JAGWXX010000057.1 GCA_018969685.1 Acidobacteriota bacterium
CGAGCAGTCGGCGACCTACGCCGCCGAGGACGCGCACGAACGGGCGATGCCCAGCAGGACGATGGACGTCGACGAGGCGCGCCGGTGGCTGGAGGCCGTGGCCCACGCCGAGGACATCGAGCCACCCCTGTTGGTCGCGCGACGCAACAACGGGCGGGCCGAGGCGTGCGCCGTGCGCGAGCACTCGGCGATCATCACCTACCGCGCGCGACCGTCGGCGCACGCGCTGCTGCACGAGGTGGCACACCTCGCCTGCGCGAATGCGTCGCACGGGCGGGAGTTCCGAACGATGCTGGTCGGACTCGTGCGCCGCCACGTGTCGCTGCCGCACGCGGCCAACCTGCACGCGGAGTTCGCGTCGCGCGGGCTCGGCGTCGATCCGTTCGAGGCGACGGCGCGCTAGAGGATGCGTCCCGCGAGCAGGTCCTCGAACTGCTCGCCGGGGACGACACGGACGCCGAGCTCCGCGGCCTTCGTCACCTTCGACGCACCCGGCGCCTCGCCGACGACGAGCGCGTCGGTCTTGGCGCTCACGCTGCCCGTCGCCTTGCCGCCGCGCTGCTTCACCGCAGCCTCGGCGCCCTCGCGCGACCACCCCGGCACCGTGCCCGTGACGACGATCGTGCGGCCTGCCAGCGTCTGCTCGAGCGTGCTGCGCTCGACCACGTCGAGTCGTACCCCCGCCAGCCTGAGCTTGTCGACGAACGTGCGGTTGGCCGGCGACTCGAACCAGCGGGTCACGGACGCCGCAATCACCTCGCCCACGCCCTCCACCTCGGCGAGTCGCTCCGCCGGCGCGTCGACGATCGCCTTGAGCGACCCGAACTCGGATGCAAGGGCCTCGCTGGCCGAGGGACCGAGGTGCTTGATGCCCAGCGCGACGAGGAGCTTCGCGAGTGGGCGCTCCCTCGACCGGCCGATCGAGGCGACGAGGTTCTGCGCGCTGATCTCCGCGAACCCCTCGAGCTGCAGCAGCTGCCCGGCGGTGAGCGAGTAGAGGTCGCCAGGATCGACGACGAACCCGGCGTCGGACAGCGCGAACACCGTCTTCTCGCCGAGGCCCTCGATGTCCATCGCGCCGCGCGAGGCGAAGTGGATGATCCGCTGGTCGCGCTGGAACGGGCACTGCGGCTCGACGCACCGCGTGTCGGCCTCGCCCTCGGCCTGCACGAGCGGCGTGCGCAGGTCGCAGGGGCACGCGGCCGGGAACTCCCACGCGGGGAGCCCCTCGGGCCGGAGGCTGAGCACCGGCCCGACCACCTCGGGGATCACGTCGCCGGCCTTGCGCACGACCACCGTGTCGCCGGGCCGGACGTCCTTCGCGGCCACCTGCTCGCGGTTGTGCAGCGTCGCCATCGACACCGTGGAACCGCCGACGAACACCGGCTCGAGCACCGCGTACGGGGTGGCGCGTCCGGTGCGTCCGATGCTCACCTCGATCGCGCGCAGCACCGTGTTGCGCTCCTCCGGCGCGAACTTCACGGCGATGGCCCAGCGGGGCGCGCGCGACGTGAAGCCGAGCGCCGCGCGCTGCGCGAGGTCGTCCACCTTCACGACGACGCCGTCGATCTCGTAGCCGAGCTCGTGGCGCCTCGGCTCCCAGTGACGGCAGTACGCCGCGACGTCGTCCATCGATCCGACCACCCGCACCTCGGGGTTCACCGGGAACCCGAGCGATGCCAGCCACCGGAGCGACTCGTCGTGGCTGGGGAACGCCGGCGCACCGACGACCTCCCCCAACTGGTACGCCCAGAACGAGAGGTCGCGCGACGCCGTGACGCGGGGGTCCTTCTGGCGCAGGCTCCCCGCCCCCGCGTTGCGCGGGTTGACGGGCAGCGGCTCGGGCTTGCGGCCGGCGGCCGCGCGCTCCTCGTTCTCGCGCACCTTGGCCGCGCGCAGGCGCTCGAACGACGCGATCGGCATGAACACCTCGCCGCGCACCTCCAGCACGTCGGGCGTCGGCGACCCGTCGGGGACCGCGATCCTCCGCGGCACGGCCGCAATGGTGCGGACGTTGGCCGTGACGTCCTCGCCCGTGCGGCCGTCCCCGCGCGTGGCGGCCTGGACGAGCTCGCCTCGTTCGTAGCGCAGGCTCACCGCGAGTCCGTCGATCTTCGGCTCGCAGGTGAACCGCGCCGCCGCTCCGCCGAGACCCTTCGCCACCCGCTCGCCCCATGCGGCGAGCTCACCCGCGTCCATGGCGTTGTCGAGGCTCGTCATCGGGACGCGGTGCACCACCGGCGCGAACGTCGCCGACGGCGCAGCCCCGACGCGCGACGACGGCGACCCGGCGACTGCGAGGTCGGGGAAGGCCTCCTCGATGGCGAGCAACTCGCGGACCAGTTCGTCGTATTCGGCGTCGCTGATCTCGGGGTCGTCGTGCGCGTAGTAGCGCTCGTCGTGGCGGGCGATCGCGTCGCGCAGCTGCTCCGCGCGCTCCCCCGCCCGCTCGCGGTTCGCGGCGTCCGGCACGGCGCCGAGGCTACCCATCGCGGCTGGAGCGTCCGTAGGCTTCGCGCGTGCAGGTGCACCCCGTCACGGCGTTCCCGTGGACCGCCCGTCTGCTGTTGCTGGTGCCGCCGCTCGTACCCGGCACGTTGTCGACCATCGGCGGGACGGTGGGCACCGCGCGCGGACTCGTCGCCTGCGCGTGGCTGGCGTGGATCGTGGCGACGGTCGGTGCGTGGCTGCCCCACCCCGTCGGGCTCACCGCGGCGCGGTGCGCACTTCCCGTGCTCGTCGCACTGTGCGCCGCCGTCGCCGACGGCTCGACGGGATCGATCGTCGGCACGACCGCGGCGGTGCTCGCGGCGATGCTCTCCGCGTCCGCGCACTTCGGGCAGCACTTCGTGCAGTCCGGCGCCTACGGCGACGAACGGCGGTGGCTGCTGCGGCTCCCGGCACCGCTGGTGCTGCCCACCCTCATCGGATGGCTGCTGCTCGTGGCGCCGGTCGTCGCCGCGTTCGCGCTCGGGGGCGCCGGCAGCGCGGTGGGCGCTGCAGTGCTCTCGGCGGTGTCGCTCGTCGGGGTGGCGTTCGTGCCGCGGCGCCTGCACCGCCTCTCGCGCCGATGGCTGGTGCGCGTGCCCGCCGGGTGGGTCGTCCACGACGACGTTGCACTCGAGGAGAACCTCTTGCTGCGCACCGTCGCCTCGATGTCGCCCGCGCCGGCGGACACCGGGGCCGTCGACCTGACGTGCCTGGCGCCGGGGACGCCGCTCGAGCTGGTCCTCGCTGCACCGGTGCAGGTGCGCCCGACGGCACTCGTGCAGCGCGTCGCGAGGTGCGGGCCGCTGGAGACGACGAGGTCGATCCTCGTCGCCCCCAGCCTGCCGGCGAGCGTGGGCCGTTAGGCCGCCGCCGACCTCAGCGCCGCCTCTCTCGCCACCGCGGCAAGCGCCGCGCGCACCTTGGAGCAGGTACGGGAGATCGTCTCGCGACGGACGCCTCGTTCCCGTGCCACGGCGGAGGCGGCACGACCCTCGACCTTGACGAGGAAGAACACCTCGAGGTCGCGATCCGTGACCGTCTGCGGCACCCCTGTGAGAAGATCGCGCATGTCGATCGCCGCAACCACCGCATCGTCCCAACCGATTCCCCTGACGACCGCACGCTCAACGCCCGCGACGTCGCTCTCCATGGAGGCGATCCTGCGCCGTCGGCGCGCGCCCTCGCCGCGATCCACCGCCTGTCGACGGTCGTAGTCGATCGCCGCGTTGCGGGCGTGCGCCCTGCCGTAGCGAGCCGGGTCGGGGTAGCGCGCCGCCTGTACCTCGACGCCCTTGTCGAGCAGCCCCTCCACCGCGAAACCCGCGACGTCAAGCGCGTCCGACCGCTCACGGACGAGCACGCCATGGACCGCCAGATAGAAGGCCGTCGCGTACTCGTCGCAGAACCGGTCTGCAGGCGTGCTTCGGTGTGCGGATCCGACGAAGCCGTGGCGCCTGGAGATGGACATCCGGTCGTCGGTGGGCTTGGGCCGGGGAGACGGGCGGGCGGAGGAGGTGTGGGTCGTGGTCATGGCGGTCCTTTCGGTTGGCGCGGCACCGGCCCGGCTGGGCTGGCTGGTTCCAGTGTCGGTCAGGGGTGTGACAGAGTTACTGACTTTCAGACCTTTACAGTTTAGGTCTCGCCGCTATTATCATAATTGGCGTCTTGCCGGTCTTCCACCCACCGGCGGAATAGGTTGGGGAGGTCACACACCTGATGCTCCGTACGTCACCACAGCACGCCTCCCCCTCCTCTCCACCCGTGTCTGCCTCGCCCCCTTCCCCCGACTTCCCCACCCGATTCCACGTCGCCGTCGACGTCGTCGTGCTCACCATCTCGCCGGACGGATACCTGCAGATCGCCGTCGTCCAGCGGGACTCCCCCACCTCGTGCATCCGTGGCTCGGACGGGCGCGTCACCGAGTCGCCCCGCCAGCCCCACGACTTCGCGCTGCCCGGCGGCCACGTCGACTGGCGGACGGAGTCGCTCGAGCAGGCCGCCAGCCGCGAACTGCGGGAGGAAACGGGCATCTCCGTCGAAGCCTCCGAGCTCGTGCAGGTCGGGGCCTATGGCGATCCGCACCGCGATCCGCGCTCTGGACGGACCGTCTCGGTGGCCTTCGTTGCGTTCAACCGCGGCTTTGGCGACCCGTTCGCCGGCAGCGATGCAATGCATGCGCGGTTCATCGACGTCATCGAGCTGCTCGCAAAGCCGAACCGCCTCGAGTTCGACCACCGGGACATCGTCACGGACGCCATCACCCGCGTCCGCGACCGGATGGAGCGCTACCCCGACGTGCTGAAATTCTGCGACGAGGTCTTCACCCTCGGCGACATCCGGCGCATCTACGAGGTCGTCTTTGCGGACGTCTACGACCGGGACTTCGACGTCGAGTCGGTCATCGAGGAGTTCCGCCTCCGCCGCGCCTGGTCGGATCGGCTCGTCGAGGACCTCGAGCATGCGACGTCGCTCGGCGTGCTGGGCACCACGGGCCTGTCCTCGGGCGGCACGACCGACCCCCACGCGCGCGCCCGGGCAGTCGAGGCACTGCGGTCGACGGCGCCGGAATTGCTGCGCGTCTCCCGCATGAGCCGCTCGTTCGCCATGAGGACCCCGCTCGAACCGGAGAGCGACTCCGGCTGGGGAGACCGGCCGCGCCGCCGCTCGGCCGCGCCTGGCGGACAGAAGTCGTTTGACGAACTCGTGAGGCTCACGCAGGATCCCGCCAATTTCAAGCGGAAGATCGAGAAGTACATCGAGAAGATCGAGAAGGTCGACTCCACCTCCCCATCGTCACCCTCACCATCGTCCGACTCGGAACGGTCCTCCCGACCGGGAAGACCGAGTTTCCAATACCGCTGGAAGGGTGCGACACGGTTCCACCCGCCATTGGTCGTGACCGAGCGTCCATCCACCGACCCGACGTCCGACACGGACTAGCCCCGAACCGCGTCACACCCCCCTGGCAGGGTGTCATCGACCGTGGGGGTCGTGTCGGTGCCGTGCCACTTCAGGCGAGGCGCCGCGGCGGCGGTCCCGGTCCACCGGCCATCCGTCACGCCCTGGCGGGCCCGGTGCGTCAGCAGCACGACAGCCATCCCGTCCAACCATCCGACGACCGAAAGGGGTCTTCCACCACCATGTCCGCTCCGCGCCACTGGCAGGTCCATCCGATCACCGCAGCACTCCGACCTCCGTCCGAGCCCAGGTCCACGGGCAACGACGACGTCGCGGATCAGCTCGACCGGGTGCTGCAGGAGGTCCATTCCCTCCCCTCCGGCTACTTCGCGGCGCGCATCACGGTGGACGCCAACGAGGCCGAGTCGACCGACTCGAGCGAATCGGCAGGCGTATGACCGCGGCGCCCGAGTTCCTCGGGACGATCCCCGAGAGCGAACTGGCAGCGGTGCTCTCGCACCTGTCCGCGTTCAACCCCACGGAGGAGCTCGGCGAAGGCGTGCTCCTCACGTGCGTCGACGGCCGCAGGACCTGGCAGCTCGCGTCCGACGACGTCTGCGCGACCATCCGCGGCGGTCGGCACCCCTTCACCGGCGCCTACCTGCTGCCCGGGCGGGTGGTGCAGGCTGCCGACCGGATGGTCCCCTTGGGCGGCGAGTGCGCGATGCACGTCGCCGACGGCGGCGTCACCATCGAAGTCCGCGAGACCCTGCGGGCGGCGTACTCCCTCGGCACCGCGGTGCCGCGCCTGCGCACGTTCGGCGGCCAGGCGGTGGTGCGGGCCCGACTGCCGTTCAACGATCTCAAGTTGATCGCCAGCCTGATCGGCGACCTCCCCATGGATCCCACCGACTTCGAGGAGATGGCGGCCCAGCCGCCCTATGCGACGATCCGGGTCCACCACGGGCGCATCGAGATGCTCCGCGAATGGGCCTACATGGGCGCGAGCGACGTCGTCCTGTCGGCGACGGCCGAGACCGACGGGCTCGGCTCGTTCATGGTGAACATCCTCTCCTTCGACGCCCACCTCTCCATGATGCAGATCGACGACAGTCCGCGGAGCGAGGTGATGGTGTCCTTCGACCCCGGATTCGGCGACTTCCTCGCGGTCGAGGGCGACTCGTTCTCCCTGCACTTCGCCCGGCGCTCGCGGGGCGCTGCGAGCTACTTCGACCGGCTGATCGCAGCGCTCGAGTCGGGCAACATCGACCACCGCACCGATTCGGAGGGGATCGTCGCGGCGATGTACCGCGGAATCCCGATGCGTCTCCAGCTGCTCGACGGGGACGGTCCCGTCCTGCGGTGCACGGCGACCGTGCTCCACGGCGTCCCGCCCAGTGAGGACCTGCTGCGCGAGCTGAACCTGCTCAACTCGACGCGGGTCTCCACCCGCGTCTGGCTCGACAACAACATGGTCGTCGTCGGGTCCGACGTGCGGTTCGACGACTCCCGGTCGCCGTACCCGACGCTCACGGCGGTGGCCAACGAGGCACGGCACCTCGGGCGGATGCTGCGCACCGCGTTCGGCGGCACGGCACCGGGCGCATAGCGCAAGGGCGTCGCGCGGGTAGCCGGCCGCCTCGGGTTCGAAGGGTGCTTCCCTGCCGTCTGCTCCTCCCGTCGTGGATGGCCCACCTACGATCGCCGACGTGCACGACACGGCCGCACCGAACCGGGCGGACGCCGAGGCGCTCGATGCGGCCGATCCGCTGCGCGGGTTCCGCGACGAGTTCGTCGTCGCCGACGAGGAGACGTGCTACCTCGACGGCAACTCCCTCGGACGCCTGCCGCGCGCGTCGCTGCGCGCCGTCGCCGACCTCATGGAGCACGAATGGGGCGGGAACCTCGTCGCCGGGTGGAGCGGATGGATCGACGAGGCGCAGCACGTGGGCGACCTGATCGGCCGCGCCGCCCTCGGGGCCGCCGCGGGGCAGGTGCTCGCGGTCGACACGACGAGCTCCAACTTCTACCAGCTGTGCACCGCCGCGCTCCGTGCGAGGCCGGGACGCGGCACCGTCGTCAGCGATGCGGCGAACTTCCCCACCGACCGGTACATCCTCGAGGGCATCTGCCGGGACCGCGGGCTTCGGCTCGTGTTCGTCGACGACGACTCGGGCGAGGGCGCCGTGACGGGCGACGCCCTGGAGTCGGTCCTCGACGACGACGTGGCGCTCGTCACCCTGTCCGTCGTCCAGTACCGGTCGGGCGCGCTGCACGACGTCGCGGGGATGACGGGCGCGATCCACCGCCACGGCGCGCTCGCACTCTGGGACGCGAGCCACGCGGTCGGCGCGGTGCCGCTCGAGCTCGACCGGTGGGGCGTGGACCTCGCCGTCGGATGCACCTACAAGTACGGCAATTCGGGCCCCGGCGCGCCGGCATGGCTGTACGTGGCGGCGCGGCACGTCGATGCGCTGCAGGTGCCGATCCAGGGTTGGTTCGCGCAGGCCGACCAATTCGGCATGGGCCCGTCGTTCGAGCGCGCCCCGGGCATCCGCGGATTCCAAGTCGCGACCCCGCCGATCATCGGGCTCCGGTGCGTCCGCGAGGGCTTCGGCATGATCGAGCGCGCGGGCATCGGCGCGATCGCGGCAAAGGCGGCGCGCGCCACGGCGATGATGGTCTCGCTGCACGACGCGTGGCTCGCGCCGCTCGGGTGCACGCTCGTGACGCCGCGCGATCCTTCGCGTCGTGGCGGGCACGTCACGTTCCACCACGCGCAGGCCGGGCAGTTGAGCCGGGCGATGCGCACCGTCAAGGTGGTGGGCGATTACCGCGCACCGGACCAGGTGCGGGTTGCGTGCTCGCCGCTCGCCACCCGTTACGTCGAGGTGTGGGACGGGTTCGCGAGGATTCGCGACCTGCTTGCGGACGGAGCGCACCTGCGCGCCGCACCCCCCTCCTCCCGCGTCACCTAGCGGGTGTCGCGGCTCGCATAGCCTCGGGGCAACCGACCGAAAGGAACTCGTGTGACAACGGCGTCATACCAGGTCCACTCGGCCCTCGAGGCAGCGGAGCTCCGCGTGCGCGAGGCCGGCGAGTGGCTCAATCTCGAGGACGGCCTGATCGAGACGATCGTGGCCCCGAGACGGATCATCGAGGTGGCCATTCCGTTCCGTCGCGACGACGGAACGCGCGACCAGCTGACCGGGTGGCGCGTCCACCACAACACGACGCGCGGCCCCGCGAAGGGCGGCATCCGCTACCACCACGAGGTCGACCGCGACGAGGTGGTCGCCCTCGCCATCGGCATGTCGCTGAAGACCGCCATCGTCAACCTCCCGTTGGGCGGGGCGAAGGGCGGCATCCGCTTCGACCCGAAGGCGTACTCGCGCGCGGAGGTCGAGCGGATCACCCGGCGCTACATCTCGGAGATCTCGCAGTTCCTCGGCCCCGATCGCGACGTCCCCGCACCCGACGTCGGCACCGACTCGCAGGTCATGGCGTGGATCATGGACCAGTACTCCACGGGCGTCGGGCACGCGACCCCCGGCGTCGTCACCGGCAAGCCCATCGAACTGGGCGGGTCGCTCGGCCGAGAGTCGGCCACCGGCCGGGGCGTCGTCGAGTCGGCTGCACTGATGCTGGCGAAGCAGGGGCGGTCGTTGGAGGGCATGCGCGTCGCGATTCAGGGCTACGGGCAGGTCGGGAGCTGGGCGGCCCGTCTCGCGGCTGCGCGCGGCGCGCGGATCGTCGCCGTCGCCGACGTCAGCGGCACGATCGCCGACGACGGCGGACTGGACCTCCGTGCCATCGACCGCGCGCTGCGCGAGGGGGTGCGCGGCGTGGCGAACGCGGGCGTCGGCGAGGTCGTCGCGCACGGCTCGGACGGCGCGGCCGCGGTGTTCGGCGTCGACTGCGACATCGTGATGCCCTGCGCGCTCGGCGACGCCGTCGGCGAGCGCGAGGCCCTCGCCATGACCGCGACCCTCGTCGTCGAGGGGGCGAACGCCCCGCTCACGCCGGCCGCGGACCGGATCCTCGCAGACAAGGGGGTCACCATCGTCCCCGACGTGCTGGCGAACGCCGGCGGCGTCACCTGCTCGTACCTCGAGCAGTGCCAGAACTTCGCCCATCTCTCGTGGGACGAGGACGAGGTCAACGCGCGGGTCATCGACCTCATGCGGGCGGCCTTCGACCGGTTCCACGGCTTCGCCACCTCGAGCGGCCTGCCGCTCCGCAAGGCCGCCACCGTGCTGGGCGTCAAGACCATCGCGGACGCGCACCGTCTGCGCGGCCTGCACCCCTAGCCCCTCGGACGGCACGGCCGGTGCCGAACCGGGCCCCAGACGCACGAAAGGGGGTGGGCGCCGGAGCGCCCACCCCCTCGTCGTTGCGTCCGAACTAGCGGATCAGTTGCCGCCCTCGGCGAGCACCACCTCGATCGGGGCGTAGCCCGAACCCGTGGTGTCGACTCCCATGCCCTCGAGCATGGCGAGCGCCTCGGTCACGATGTCGTTCGTGTAGGCACCCGCGTCCGGTGCCGCGCTGATGACGGTCTTGCCCTCGAGGTTCTTCGCCTCGAGCGACAGCGTCGCAGTGCGGTCCCACGCAGCAGCGTCGATGAACCCGACGCCGCCGGCGGCCGGCCAGATCAGCTTGTTGACCTCGTTCATCTGCCACAGCTGGTGGCTGTTGCCGAGCTTCGAGCCCTTCGACACGACGATGTCGCGGCAGGCCTCGACGTTGTCGCGGCAGAATGCCCAGCCCTGGAGCGAGGCGGCCACGAACTTCACCGCGGTCTCGCGGTACGCCGCGTCACCGAGGCGGGCGCCGTCGGCCCAGATGGCGTCCTGCAGCATGCCGACGCCCTCGTCCTCGTACGAGACGACGTTGAGCTCGTCCGCCGTGTACAGCGCGCCCGTGTCCGGGTTGACCGTCTCGAGCACCTGTGCGTACTCGTTGTAGGTCATCGCCTCGGCGGCATCGATGTCGCCCGAGAGCAGGCCCGACATGTCGAACTGCTGCTGGACGAGCGTCACGTCCTTGGCCGGGTCGAGCCCCGCCTTGGTGAGCGCCGCGAAGATCTCGAACTCGTTGCCGAAGCCCCAGTTGCCGATCTTCTTGCCCGCGAAGTCCGCGGACGAGGTGATGCCGGAGTCCTTGAAGGACACCTGCAGCGTTCCCGAGCGCTGGAAGACCTGCGCGATGTTGACGATGTTCGCACCGGCCTCGCGGCTCGCAAGGGCCTTGGAGACCCACGAGATCGCGAAGTCGACGTTGCCCGCGGCCAGCTCGGTCTGCGGGACGATGTCCACGCCGCCCTCGACGATCTGCACGTCGAGGCACTGGTCCTCGTAGAAGCCCTGGTCCTGCGCGGCGAAGTAGCCGGCGAACTGGGCCTGGATGAACCACTGCAGCTGGAGCTTCACCGGCACGAGCTCGGTGCACTCTGCGGCGGCCGCGGTGTCCTCGGTCGCCGCCGTGTCCTCGGTCGCGGTGTCATCCGAGCCGCCGCACGCTGCGGCGACGAGGGACAGCGCGGCGAGGCCCGCGACTGCGAACCTGATGCCTGACTTCCTCATGTATTGCTCCCCCTGGGGCCTGGGCCCCGATTGTGTTGGTGGCTTACTTGCCCGTGCTCACCGCGCCGCCCCGTTTGGAAGCGGCGCTCTCCAGCACGACGGAGATCAGGAAGAACAGTAGCCCCAGCAGACAGGCGGCCAGAACGTAGGCCCACGCCGCGGCGTTCTTCGAGTTGGCGATGTTGCTCGTGATCCGGCTCCCCAGCCCGTTCTGGGACCCGCCGAAGTACTCCGAGACGAACGCGGTGATGACCGATGCAGGAGCGGCGATGGTCAGCGCCGTGAAGAGGTACGGAACGGCGTTCGGGATGCGCACCTTGCGCAGGATCGCCGAGTCGGAGGCGGCGTACGACCGCATGAGCTCGACGTGCGCGGGCCGCACCTGGGTGAGGCCCCTCGCGACGTTGACGAGCACGATGAAGTAGACGACCAGCGTCACCATGATGCGACGGGGCACCTCGCTCGTGATCGAGTACATGTTGTTCAGCACCGCCACGAGGACGAAGATGGGGATGGCATTGAGCGCCACTGCCAGCGGCGTCGCGAGCTCGCCGAGGAACCGCCACCTGCTCAGCGCGAAGCTCATCGCACCGCCGAGCACCGTGCCCGCGAGCAGGCCGACGGCGGCGTTGAGGCCGGACACCGAGGCCGCATCCCAGATCAGGCCGAGGTTGTCGGCGAACTGCGCGACGATGCTCGACGGCGGCACGAGGAAGTACGGCTTCAGGTCGAACGCGGCAACGGCGCCCTCCCAGAGCGCGGCGAACGCGAGTCCGAACGCGGCGGGGGCGGCGAGGTCGCGCGGGCGGACGGCCACGGTCAGCGGTCCTCCAGACCCGGATGTGCGTTCGCGTGTTCTGCGTGGAGGCCGCGCAGCGACTCCCGCACGGCGGTGATGCCCGCGAAGAAGGACGGGTCGTTGCGCGTCTCCTCGCTTCGCGAGCGGCCGAGCGGCACGTCGACGATCGACGTGATCCGCCCCGGACGCGGCGACATCACGACGACACGGTCGGACAGATAGACGGCCTCGGGGATCGAGTGCGTGACGAACAGCACGGTCGTTCCCGTCTCGGCGCAGATCCGCAGCAGCTCGCCCTGCATGTACTCGCGGGTCATCTCGTCGAGCGCCCCGAACGGCTCGTCCATCAGCAGCAGCCTCGGATTCGCCGCGAGCGCACGCGCGATCGCGATGCGCTGCTGCATGCCGCCGGACAGCTGCCACGGGTGGAGTTCCGCGAACTCCGGCAGCTTCACCAACTCGAGCATCTCCGTCGCGCGGGCCCTGCGCCGCTCGCGGTCCCAGCCCTTCAGTTCGAGCGGGAGCTCGATGTTCCGTGCCACCGTCCGCCAGTCGAACAGGCCCGCCTGCTGGAACGCCATGCCGTAGTCCTGGTCGCGGCGCGCCTGCTCCGCGCTCTTGCCGTTCACCGTCACCTCCCCCGTCGTCGGGGGCAGCAGCGATGCGACGATGCGCAGCAGCGTGGACTTGCCGCAGCCCGACGGGCCGATCAGCGACACGAACTCGCCCTCCCGGATCGTCAGGTCGACGCCGACGAGGGCGTCCACCCTGCGCGGCGTGCCCTCGTTGAAGACCTTGCCGATCCCCGTTGCCTGCACTGCGGTCACCACCGGCCTCCTCGCCGTTCGTCGCCGGTCGTCACGCGGCCTCCTTGGGACGGTTGCGCATGAGCACGACGTCCGCGAGACCCACGAGGCCGGCCATGGCCAGCCCCAGCCCGGCGGCGCCGAACACCGCGGTGAACACCTTCGCAGGGTCCGCCGTCGCCTCGCGCGCGTACTCGATGATCAGGCGACCGATGCCGCCCTTGAGCCCCGTCGAGATCTCCGCAACGACCACGCCGACGACGGCCCCCGACGCGCCGAGCTTGAGCGCGGGCACCATGGCGGGCACGGCGCTCGGGAACCGCAGCCGCAGCAGCACCTGGCGCCAGGTCGCGCCGTAGCTCTGCATCAGTTCGATCGAGGCCGCCGGCGCGCTCGCGAGGCCGCGCAGCGTGCCGACGGCGACCGGGAAGAACGCGAGGAACGCGCCGAGGACGGACGCCGACAGCCACCTCGGCCACACGAACCCGCCGATCTCGATGCGCCCGCCCCACGCCACCACGAGCGGCGCGAG
>JAGWXX010000058.1 GCA_018969685.1 Acidobacteriota bacterium
TCGTCGCGGGAGACGCCCGAGAGGTTGAGGGCGCAGCGCTGGCCCGGTCCGATCGTCGCGACGTCGGCGCCCGCGCGCTGGATGCCGCGGATGCGCGCCGTCGCGCCGCGCGGCTCGATCGCCACCTCGTCGCCGACGGAGAACGAGCCGTGCACGAGGCTGCCCGTGACGACGGTGCCGGCACCCGCCACCGCGAACGACCGGTCGACCCACAGCCGCGGCCTCGCCGAGTCGGGCTCGCCGCGGCCCGACAGCACGCGCGACAGCTGCCGCCGCACCTCGTCGACGGATGCCGGGTCGCCCAGCGACGTGGCGACGACCGGCGCGCCGTCGAGGAACGTCCCCGCCACGCGTGCCGACGCGTCGTCCATCGCGGCGCGCAGTTGCGCAGCGTCGACGGTGTCGGCCTTCGTCACCGCGACCACGCCGGTCCCGGTGCCGAGGGCGTCGAGCACGCGCAGGTGCTCCTCGCTCTGCGCGCGCCACCCCTCGCGCGCGTCGACGACGAACAGGCACGCCCGCGCCGCGTGCACGCCGGCGAGCATCGTCGCGACGAAGCGTTCGTGGCCGGGCACGTCGACGAACGCGACGGACGTGCCGGGCTCGAGCTCGGCGAAGGCGAAGCCGAGGTCGATCGTCATGCCACGGCGCCGCTCCTCCTCCAGCCGGTCGGGGTTCGTGCCGGTCAGCGCCTCGACGAGCGAGGACTTGCCGTGGTCGACGTGGCCGGCGGTGGCGACGAGGTGCACGGCCGGTCAGTGGGCGGGGAGCGCGGCGATCGCCGATTCGAGCACCGCGTCGTCGGCTGGTGCGACGCTGCGCAGGTCGACGATGGTGCGCCGCCCCTCGACCCGTGCGACGACCGGTGGCACGTGCGCGCGCAGCGCGGCGAGCCGGTCGCCGTCGAGCGCGACGCCGGCCGACGGCATCGTCGCGCCGGGACTGGAACCGGCCCCGGGCAGCGCCTCGGTTGCCACCAGCTCGCCGCGGCCGGTGGACGCGACGAGCCGCTCTGCGCGCGCACGGAGCGACTCGAGCGGCGCGGCGACCATCGCCCAGAACGGCACGTCGCGCACCGCGCGGCGGTCGAGGTACGCGAGCACGGTGTCCTGCAGCGCCGCGATGACGAGTCCGCCGGGCCGCAGCGCGCGCGCCAACGGGTGCGCCGCGCACGCCTCGACGAGGTCCCGGTTTCCGGCGACGATCCCGCACTGCGGTCCGCCGAGCAGCTTGTCGCCGCTGAACGTGACGACCGCCGCGCCGTCGGCGAGTGCCTGGCGGGCGGCTGGCTCGTCGGCCAGCCACGCGGGCGGAGGCCCGCCGAGCCACGGGCACGACGAATCGACGAGCCCCGAGCCGATGTCGGCGACCACCGGCACGCCGAGCGTCGCGAGCTCCGAGACGGGCGTGGACTCGACGAAGCCGTCGACGCGGAAGTTCGACGGGTGCACCTTCAGCAGCAGCGCGACGTCGTTCCTGCGCGACTCCACCGCCTTGCGGTAGTCGCGCAGCCGGGTCTTGTTCGTGGTGCCGACGTCGACGAGGCGCGCGCCCGACCGCTCCAGCACCTCGGGCACGCGGAACCCGCCGCCGATCTCGACGCTCTCGCCGCGCGACACGGCGACGTCGCGACCCTCGGCGAGCGCCGCCAGCACGAGCATCACCGCCGCCGCGTTGTTGTTGACGACGATCGCGGCTTCCGCGCCGCACAGCACGGCGAGCAGTGCCCCGATGCCCTGCTGGCGCGATCCGCGCCGTCCCGTCGCCAGGTCGAACTCGACCGACTGGGCGCGCGCGGGCACCGATGCCGCGACCGGGGCCCGTCCGAGGTTGGTGTGCAGCAGCACGCCGGTGGCGTTGACGACGGGCTGCAGCAGCGAGGCGGCGAGTCCGTCGGCCAGCGCGCGCGCCGCCGCGGGATCCCCGCCCGCGCGCCGCGCACAGTCGACGAGCACGGCGTGGGGGAGCGGGCTGTCGGCGGCGAGCGCCCGTGCAGTGGCGTCGATGGAGGGCGGCCGGGGCGCGTCGCTCACCCCGTCCAACCTACTGTCGGGTCTCCATGACGGGTCCTGCGGACGACGGACGGCGGCGCGCGCCGTCGCAGGGCGAGATGGCGCGGGCCGACGTGCCGCTCCGGCCGGCCGCGACGGTGATGCTGCTGCGCGACCACCCCGACGAGGGGCTGCAGGTGTTCATGCTGCAACGGACGCTCAGCGCCGCGTTCGCCCGGGGGATGTACGTGTTCCCCGGCGGACGGGTCGATCCCGCGGATGCCGCGCAGGAGGTCGAGTCGGTGTGCGAGGGACTCGACGACGCCGAGGCGAGCGCGATCCTCGGCGTGCGGTCGGGCGGGCTCGCGTACTGGGTCGCGGCGATCCGCGAGTGCTTCGAGGAGGCCGGCGTGCTGCTCGCGGCAGACCCCGCGACGGGGTCCGGACCGGGTGCCGCCGTCGCGGACCGTGCCGCCGAGCGCGCGCTGGTGCACGCGGGCGAGCTCTCGATGGTCGACCTGTGCCGGCGGCTCGGCACGTCGCTGCTGCCCGGCACCATGCACTACGTGAGCCACTGGATCACGCCCGTCGGCGAGTCGCGGCGCTTCGACACGCGCTTCTTCCTCGCGCCGGCACCGGCCGACCAGGTGCCCGTGCACGACGACTCCGAGACCGTCGACAGCCTGTGGATCTCGCCGTCCGAGGCGCTGCGCCGCCACGACCGTCGAGAGCTGGCGATGATCCCGCCGACGATCGCGAACCTCCAGATGATCGACGGCCATGGCACGGTGGCCGAGGCGTGCGCCGCGGCCGCGGCGATGCCGCGCCCGACGGCGATCGAGCCGCGCCTGCGCATCGACGGCGAGGGCCGCGTCGTGGGCGTCATCCTCCCCGGCGAACCGGGCTTCGACGACCCGCGCTAGCGACGTCGTCTAGCGGCGGAGCGTCAGCGGTACTGCGTCGTCGGCGCGTGCGGAGCACCCGCCCATGTCGGCCGTCGTCGGCGTCGCATCGATGATCGCACGGGCGATCCTGCGGAACTCCACCGCGGCTGCGCCGGTGCCGCCCAGCGCGACGGGCTGGCCCTCGTCGCTGCCGTGCGCGACGGCGCGCTCGATCGGGATGCGGCCGAGCAGCTCGGTGCCCACCTCGGCGGCGAGCGCTGCGCCGCCCCCCTCGCCGAAGAGCGCGTAGTGCGCACCGTGGTCGCAGGTGAAGGAGCTCATGTTCTCGATCACGCCCGCGACGCGCAGGAAGCTGCGCCGCGCCATGTCGGCGGCGCGGATCGCGACCTTCTGCGCCGACACTGCGGGCGTCGTCACGATCACGAGGTCGGTGCGCGGCAGCATGCGTGCGAGCCCCATCTGGACGTCGCCGGTGCCGGGCGGCATGTCGATCAGCAGGTAGTCGAGGTCCCCCCAGTGGACGTCGTTGAGGAACTGCTCGACCGCCTTCGTCAGCATCAGGCCGCGCCACATCAGCGCGGTGCCCTCGTCCTCCACGAGCATCCCCGTCGACACGACCTTCAGGAGGCCCCCGCCGACGCGGCGCTCGTTCGGGACGATGCTCGGCTTCTCGGCGTCGCCGATGCGGCGCGCCTCGAGCCGGTCGGACATGCCGAGCATCCGCGGGATCGAGAACCCCCAGATGTCGGCGTCGAGCACGCCGACGACGAGGCCCTCGGCGGCGATGGCGGCGGCCAGGTTGACGGTGACGGAGCTCTTGCCGACCCCGCCCTTGCCGCTGGCGATGGCCAGCACGCGCGCACCGAGGGGCACACGCGTGTCGCCGGCCTGCTGACGGGCGTTCCACCGAGCCCTGGTCATCGTGGCGGTGCGCTCGTCGGCCGTCATCTCGCCCCACTCGATCGTCACGCCGGTCACGCCGGGGTGGGTCGCCACGCGCGACTCGACGTCCTTCTTGATCTGCGCCCGCAGCGGGCAGCCCCGGATGGTGAGCTTCACGGGGATCGTCACCCGACCCTCGCCGTCGACCCGCACCTCCCCGGCCATGCCGAGGTCGACGATGTTGTCGCCCAATTCGGGGTCGATCACGGCGCGCAGCATGGCCGTGACGTCGGCGGGTGCCGGGGGCGCGGCGCGGCGACCGGACATGTCGCCAACCTACCGGTGGTCTGAAACGGACGGGACGCACTGCTTGCCAAGGGCGCACCACCCGGCGGTACTCTCTGGGCCATGATCACGCTCACCGACGCAGCAGCATCGAAGGTCAAGCAGTTGCTCGACGAGGAGGGCGGCAGCTTCGCCCTTCGCGTCGCCGTCAAGCCGGGCGGGTGCTCGGGATTCTCCTACGACATGTTCTTCGACAGCGACGTCAGCCCCGACGACCAGACGCTCGAGTTCGGCGGCGTGCGCGTCGTGGTCGACGCGGAGTCCTCGAAGCTGCTGGTCGGCGCGAGCCTCGACTACATGGACGGCCTGCAGGAGGCGGGGTTCAAGATCACGAACCCGAACGCAACGCGGTCGTGCGGCTGCGGCAAGTCGTTCAGCTGACCGTCAGCTGACCAGACCGAGCGCCGCGAGGCGCTCGTCGATCTCCGTCTCGTCGAACACGGCATCGAGCCGTTCGGCGACGGTGCCGTCGGCGCCCACCAGGAACAGCGCGGGCTCGAACGTCATCCCCAGCGCCTGCACCGCGGGTGCGACGGTGGACGCCGTCCGGTCGGTGTAGACGTCGGCGTGGACGAAGGTGACCGCCCCGCCCACCCGCTCGCGGACGGCCAGCAGCCCCTCGAGTGCGGGTGCGCACGTGCCGGTCGAACAGAACGCCGGGGTGCCGACGAGGAAGGCGACCGGTCGGCCGAGCGCGAGCGCCTCGGTGAGCGTGACGTCGTGCAGCGGGC
This sequence comes from Acidobacteriota bacterium, assembly GCA_018969685.1. GTDB lineage: Bacteria > Actinomycetota > Acidimicrobiia > Acidimicrobiales > Ilumatobacteraceae > UBA3006. Next base: position 4,855 of record JAGWXX010000058.1, read on the forward strand.
ACGGCTCCGGTGCGCGGGTGCAGATCGGATCCACGCCCCGCGAGTCGGCCGTGGTCGGCGTGTCGAACGGGGGCATCGGGTCGCCCGCACCCGGCACCGCGACGCTCCCCGCTGCCGCGACCTGCACGCCGGCGCCGTCCTCCTGGCCCTCCACCTGCAGCACGTAGGTGCCGGGCGAGTCGATCACGGCACGGAACGGCCAGTACGGCGCGGCGAGTCCGTCGCCGTGCCGCCGCGCGACGAGCCGGTCGACGGCGATCGCGCCGCTCTCCGACTCCACGAGCCGCGCGACCAGTTCGGCAGGCGCACCCTCCGACACCAGGCCGTCGACGGTGGCGAGCGACACGGGCATGCGCACCGCGCCGGTCACCAGCACCTGGGGAAAGCGCTGCACCAGGGTCAGCCCGTTCAGCGACGGCGCGGAGCCGCCGCGCTCCGAACCGCACGCGGACGCGAGCGCGGAGCTTCCGAGCAGCGCAGCGCCGCCGAGGATGAGCGAGCGGCGGGAGAGCACGCGACGATGCTACGAGGGCTCCAGTCGCGGCCGGAGGCGCGCCTACGATGTGACGATGGCCGCTGCACGCAAGTCCGCGAAGAAGTCCACCGCCCCGTCGAGGAAGCCGGCTGCTGGCGCGAAGAAGCCCGCAAAGAAGGGTGCCGCTCCCGTCGGCCCGTACACCCCGGTCGTGCGCGCGGGCGACTGGGTGATCGTCTCCGGCCAGCTGGGCCTCGCGGACGGCGCGATCGTGTCCGGCGGCGTCGCCGCGCAGACCAGGCAGGCGATCGTCAACCTCAAGGCGCACCTCGCGGGTGCGGGCCTCACCGTCGCCGACGTCAAGAAGACGATGTGCTTCCTCACCGACATGGACACGTTCACCACCTTCAACGAGGCCTACGTCGCCGGATTCGGCGACAGCCGTCCGGCCCGCAGCACCGTCGGCGTCGCCGCGCTGCCCATGGGTGGCGCGGTCGAGATCGAGGCGTGGGCCTTCAAGCCGGTACGGTGACCGACGTGTCCGGAGCCGTGATCCTCGTCCTCGTGCTGCTCGCGTTCCCCGTGGTCATCGGGCTGTCGACGGCTGCGCTGGCCGCCCTGCTGGGAGAGCTGCTGCACCGCGACGGCCGTGCCCGCCACGCGGACAGCGAGCTGCTCGACCTCAACACCTGAGCGCGCCAGCCGACCTCCTCGTCCGGGGCGCCGACCTGGTCGCCACCATGGATGCGGCGCGCCGCGAGATCCGCGGCGGCTGGGTGGCCGTCACCGGCGGCTTCGTCAGCGGTGTCGGCGCGCCGGGCACCGAACCTGCGGCGCTGCGCACGGTCGACGCGTCGGGCTGCCTCGTCACGCCGGGGCTGGTGAACACCCACCACCACCTGTACCAGAACCTCACGCGCGCGTACCCGCCGATGACGGGTGCGTCGCTCTTCGGGTGGCTCCAGGCGCTGTATCCCCTGTGGCGCGCGCTCGACGAGGAGTCCGCGCACGTGTCCGCGTGGGTCGGCCTCGCCGAGCTCGCGCTGTCGGGCTGCACCACCTCGACCGACCACCTCTACGTGCACCCTGCGGGTGCGGGCGACCTGTTGACCGCCGAGATCCTCGCCGCGCAGGACCTCGGCGTGCGCTTCCATCCGACGCGCGGGTCGATGTCCCTGTCGCAGAAGGACGGCGGCCTGCCGCCGGACGACGTGGTGCAGGACCACGACGAGATCCTCGCCGCATCCAAGGAGGCCGTCGAGCGCCACCACGACCGGTCGCACGGCGCAATGGTGCGCGTCGCGCTCGCGCCGTGCTCGCCGTTCAGCGTGACGAAGCGCCTGATGGCCGACTCCGCCGCGCTGGCCGAGTCGCTCGACGTCCGTCTGCACACGCACTTCGCCGAGAACGCCGAGGACGACGACTTCTCCATCGCGACGTTCGGCTGCCGTCCGACGGAGTACCTCGAGGACGTCGGCTGGTGCACCCCGCGCACGTGGGTCGCGCACTGCGTCATGCCCGACGCCGACGAGATCGTGCGGCTCGGCCGCGGCGGCGTGTGCGCGGCGCACTGCCCGAGCAGCAACATGATCCTGTCGTCGGGCATCGCCCCCGTCACGGCCCTCCGCGCGGCGGGCGTGCAGGTCGGACTCGGGGTCGACGGCTCGTCGTCCGCCGACTCGGCGTCGCTGTGGCTGGAGGCGCGCCAGGCGATGCTGCTCGCCAAGCTGCGCGACGGCGCCGCGGCGGGCACCGCGCGCATGGCGCTCGAACTGGCGACGCGCGGCGGCGCGGCGTGCCTGGGGCGCGCCGGCGAGATCGGCGAGCTGAGCACCGGCGCCGTGGGCGACCTCGCGGTGTGGCCGCTGGAGGGCCCCGCCTTCGCGGGGGCGATCGCCGACCCGGTCGAGGCGTGGCTGCGGTGCGGCCCCGTCGCACCGAGGCACACCGTCGTGCACGGCCGCTTCGTCGTCGAGGATGGCGCGGTCGCGTCACCGAGGCTCGGCGAGATGCTCGCGCGGCACCGCGCGCTCGCGGCCCGCATGCAGGCAGGGTCCGCGCGGTGATCCGCGACCTCGCGGTCGCGTTCGGCACGATCTTCATCGCCGAGCTGCCGGACAAGACGATGGTGGCGACGCTCATGCTCGCCACCGCGATGCCGCGCCGGCTCGCGGTGTGGCTCGGGGTCTCGGCCGGCTACCTCGTGCACGTGGCGGTGGCGGTGGCGGCGGGGTCGCTGCTCGCGCGGCTGCCCGACGAGCCGGTCCGTGCCGTCGTCGCGGTGCTGTTCGTCGTCGGCGGCGTGGCGACGTGGCGCGCGTCGACCGCCGACGAGGAGGACGGGGACGGGTCGCGCACGGCCGGTTCGTGGCTGCGCACGTTCCTCGTCGCCGCGTCGGTGATCCTCGTCGCCGAGTTCGCCGACTTCACGCAGCTCGCGACGGCCGGTCTCGCGGCGTCGTCCGGGTCCGCGGGCGCGGTGCTGGTGGGCGCGTTCCTCGCGTTGTCGTCGGTCGCGGGCCTCGCCGTGCTCGCCGGCGACCGCATCGTGCGGGTGGTGCCACTGGCGACGGTGCGCCGCGCTGCGGCGGTGGTGTTCCTCGCGATCGGCGCGCTCGCGGCGCTCTCGCTCGCGGCCGGCTGAACTAGCTCGACCAGCGCGACTGGCCGAAGCGGTAGCCGACGCTGCGCACGGTCTGGATGAGGTTCGCGTGCTCCTCGCCGAGCTTGGCCCGCAGGCGGCGGATGTGCACGTCGACGGTCCTCGCGCCGCCGAAGTACTCGTAGCCCCAGACCGCGGACAGGATGGTCTCGCGCGAGAACACGCGCCCGGGGTTCTGTGCGAGGTACTTCAGCAGCTCGTACTCCATGTAGGTGAGGTCGAGCGGGCGCCCGCCCAGCGAGGCCTGGTAGGTGGACGGGTTGAGCGCGAGCGGTCCGTACTCGACGAGTCCCTCCGCATCGGGGCCCATCTGTCGCCAGAACATGTGCCGCAGCCGGGCCTCGAGCTCGCGAGGGTGGAACGGGGCGAGGCAGAAGTCGTCGAAGAGGTCGTCGCGCAGCTCGAGGTCGGGCAATTGCGACCCGGCCACCATCACGAGCACCCGGCCGACCGGATCGTCGCGACGGCGCAGCGCGCGGCACATCGCCCATCCGCCGTCGGGATCGTCGTCGCACATCACGACGGCCCCGTCCCAGCCGCCGTCCGGCTGGTGGCGGATCGCGTCGTCGCCCAGCGCGAAGTCCTTCCAGCGGTAGCCCGCGAGGTCGAGCGTGCGCGCGAGGTCGATGGGCGGCGGGGAGGGGAAGACGGCGAGCGCGGGGGGCTGGCTCATATCGAGCGCAGGTACCGGTCGGTCTCGAACTGGCTGATGTGGGTCTTGTATCCGCGCCACTCGGCGCGCTTGTTGCGCAGGAACCACTCGAAGATGTGGTCGCCGAGCGCGTCGGCCACGAGGCTCGACGACTCCATGGTGCGCAGGGCGTCGGACAGCGACTGCGGCAGCTGCTGGATGCCGAGCTTCTCGAGCATGGCGTCGTCCATCTCGAACATGTTCGCGTCCGCCTCGGCGGGCAGCTCGTAGCCCTCCGCGATCCCGCGCAACCCGGCGGCGAGGATCACCGAGAACGCGAGGTAGGGGTTGCAGGCCGGATCGGGCGAGCGGTACTCGACGCGGGTGGCGAGCGGATTGGCGCGCTTCGGCACCGGCACGCGGATCAGGCCGCTGCGGTTGTTCCGCGCCCACGACACGTGCACCGGCGCCTCGAAGCCCGGCACGAGCCGCTTGTAGCTGTTGACGGTCTGGTTCGTCACCGCGGTGATCTCGGCGGCGTGGCGGATCAGCCCGGCCATGAACTGCTTCGCCACCGTGGAGAGGTTGTAGGGGTCGTCGACCGCGTGGAACGCGTTGTCCTCGCCGTCGAAGAGGCTGAGGTGGAGGTGCATCCCCGAGCCCTGGATGTGCTCGAGCGGCTTGGGCATGAACGTCGCGTGCACCCCGTGCAGCGCGGCGATCTCGCGCACGACGAACCGGAACGTCATCACGCTGTCGGCCATCGTCAGCGCGTCGGTGTGGCGGAGGTCGATCTCGTGCTGGCTCGGAGCGTCCTCGTGGAAGCTGTACTCGACGGGGATGCCCATGGTCTCGAGCGTGCGGATCGTCTCCTTGCGCAGGGCCGTGGGGATGTCGGCGCTGGTCAGGTCGAAGAAGCCGCCCTGGTCGAGCGGCACCGGAGGCCCCCCGGTCGGCGGCGCGAAGTAGAAGTACTCGATGTCCGGCGCGACGTAGAACTCGTATCCGAGGTCGCGGGCGGCGCGGAGGTTGCGCCGCAGCACCTGCCGGGGGTCGCCGTGGAACGGCGTGCCGTCCAGGTTCGCCACGTCGCAGAACACGCGGGCCTCCGCGCCCTTCTGGTCGACCCAGGGCAGCACCTCGAAGGTGTTGGGGTCGGGGATCGCGAGCACGTCGCTCTCCTGGATGCGGCTGAAGCCGTCGATCGACGAGCCGTCGAAGCTCATGCCGTCCTGCAGCGCGTTGTCGAGCTCGGCGGGCGAGATCGCGAACGACTTGAGGTTCCCGAGGACGTCGGTGAACCACAGGCGGACGAGGCGGATGCCGCGTTCCTCGACCGTGCGCAGCACGTACTCGCGTTGCTGGTCGAGCTTCACGGTTCCCCAGTCTGTCGGGCGGGGAGGGTGTTGGCACCGGGGACCGCGCCCCGGTGCCAACACCTCGCGACCCCTACTTCTTGGACTTCTTCTTGCCCTTGCCGCCCGACTTCTTCCCGGACTTCTTGCCGCCCGATGCGGCGGCCTTGGCCGGGGTCTTCTCGTTGCTGCACACCGTCTCGGTGATCAGGCGGGTGACCACGTACGGGTCGCAGTTGGCGTTGGGGCGCCGGTCCTCGGCGTAGCCCTTCTTGTCGCGTGCGACCGACCACGGGATGCGGACCGATGCGCCGCGGTTCGACACGCCGAACGAGAACCGGTTGTACGGGGCGGTCTCGTGCTTGCCGGTGAGGCGGCTCTCGATGTCGTGGCCGTAGTTGCTGACGTGCTCGGTCACCTTGCGTCCGAGCGCCTCGCACGCCGCCTCGATCGCGCCGTATCCGGTCCGCATCGCCTTGGTCGAGAAGTTGGTGTGCGCGCCGGCTCCGTTCCAGTCGCCCTTCTGCGGCTTGGCATCGAGCGACACGACGATGCCGTGGTCCTCGGCGATCCGCTCGAGCAGCCAGCGGGCCACGATGAGGTGGTCGCTCACGGTGAGCGCGTCCGCCGCGCCGATCTGGAACTCCCACTGGCCCGGCATGACCTCGGCGTTGGTGCCCTCGATCATGAGTCCGGCGTCGATGCACGCCACCGTGTGCTCCTCGATGACCGGGCGGCCCATGACGCGGTCCGCGCCGACGCCGCAGTAGTAGGGGCCCTGCGGGCCGGGCTCGCCGCCCTCCGCCGGGAAGCCGTACGGACGGCCGTCGGTGCGCATGAAGGTGTACTCCTGCTCGATGCCGAAGATCATCCCGTGCGCGGCGTACTTCTTCGCCGTCGCGGCGCACGCGGCGCGGGTGTTGGTCGGGTGCGGGTCGCCGGTCTGCGCGAGGTACACCTCGCACAGGACGATGATGTTCCTGCCCTTGCGCAGCGGGTCCTTGCACCAGAACACCGGCTTGAGCATGCAGTCGGACGACTCGCCCGTTGCCTGCTCGGTCGACGATCCGTCGAATCCCCAGATCGGCGGGGTCTTCACCGTGTCGGCGAGGATCTTCGTCTTCGACCTCAGCATCGGCGTGGGCTTGTGCCCGTCGATCCAGATGTACTCGGCCTGATACGCCATGTCGGCTGTCCTTCCTGTCGGGAGCGCCGCAGCACGGCGCTCGGGGAGCGCACGGACTCTTCCAGACCGCGGTTTCGCCGCTGTACCGGCATTGTGAACGGCGTGTGAAGAAAGCGCCGGCACCGGACCCGTCTCGTAGCCTTGCGGGCGTGGGCACTCCTCCGACGCCCCCGTCGCTGCGCGTCGCGCTGGTGCAGCTGAACCCGCTGATCGGCGACTTCGACGGCAACGTCGCCGCAATGGCCCGGGCCTACGCGCAGGCCGAGGCGGCGGGCTGCGACGCGGCGGTGTTCGGCGAGCTGTCGGTGGCCGGGTATCCCCCGGAGGACCTCGTGCTCAGGTCGGGGTTCGCAGCGGAGAACCTCGCGGCGATCACCGCGTTCGCCGCGGGTACCGGGCGGTGCGCGGCGGTCGCGGGGTACGTGGCGGCCGAGCGCGGCCGTCTCTACAACGCCGCCGCGGTGTGCGCCGGCGGCGCGGTCGTGGGGACCTACCGCAAGCAGCGCCTGCCCAACTACCGCGTGTTCGACGAGGAGCGCTACTTCGAGCCGGGGTCGTCCTTCGACACCTTCGTCATCGGCGGAGTCGAGGCGGGCGTGGCGATCTGCGAGGACATCTGGGTGGACGACGGCCCGCTCGGCGACATGGTGGCGGCCGGAGCGCGCATCATCCTGAATCCGAACGGATCCCCCTACCACCGGGGACGGCTCGCGGACCGGACCGCGCTCGTCTCCGGGCTCGCGGCGCGCACCGGCTGCCCGATCGTCTACGTCAACCTCGTCGGTGGCCAGGACGAGCTCGTCTTCGACGGCGGCTCGATGGTGGTGGATGCGACCGGCGCCGTCGTGGCGCGCGCAGCGCAGTACGAGGAGGAGGTGCTGGTGGTCGACATCCCGCTTCGCTCCTCGTCGCAGGGCGACTCGACGTCGGCGCGCCGACCGCAACCGGTCGTCGTGAGCGGTGCGGCGGAGCGGGCGCCCCTCGCGATGCCGGCGGTGGCGCCCCCGCTCGATCCGCTCGACGAGGTCGCCGGTGCGCTGGTGCTCGGCATCCGCGACTACGTGCGCAAGAACGGCTTCACCGACGTCGTCATCGGACTGTCGGGCGGCGTCGACTCGGCGCTCGTGGCCGCGCTCGCGGTCGAGGCACTCGGTGCGCGGCACGTGCACGGCGTGTCGATGCCGTCGCGGTACTCGAGCGACGGGTCGCGCACGGATGCCGGGCTGCTCGCCGCCAACCTCGCCATCGACATCCAGCCGGTGCCCATCGAGCCGGCCTTCGCGTCGTACCTGTCGATGCTCGAGCCGGCCTTCGCGGGGCGTGCGCACGACCTGACGGAAGAGAACCTGCAGAGCCGCATCCGCGGCACCATCCTCATGGCCATGTCGAACAAGTTCGGGTGGCTGGTGCTCACCACGGGCAACAAGAGCGAGGTCGCGACCGGGTACTTCACCCTCTACGGCGACTCGGCGGGCGGATTCGCGCCGATCAAGGACGTGCTGAAGACGGACGTCTGGGCGCTGTGCCGGCACCTCAACCGCCGGGCGGGCCGCGAGCTGATTCCCGCGGCGATCATCGACAAGCCCCCGTCCGCCGAGCTTCGCCCCGATCAGCGCGACGACCAGTCGCTGCCGCCCTACGAGGTGCTCGATCCGATCCTGCGCCTGTACGTCGAGGAGGACCTCGCGATCGCCGACGTCGTCGCGCGCGGCCACGACGAGGCGCTGGTGCGGCGCATCGCGCGGCTCGTCGACGTGAGCGAGCACAAGCGGCGGCAGGGCCCGCCGGGCGTGCGCATCTCGGTGAAGGCGTT
>JAGWXX010000059.1 GCA_018969685.1 Acidobacteriota bacterium
CCGGGCGACTTCATCGTCGAGTACATCGGCCAGACGCGCGGGTGGTTCTACACGCTGCACGTGCTCGCCACGGCGCTGTTCGACCGCCCGGCCTTCTCGACGTGCGTCAGCCACGGGATCGTGCTCGGCGACGACGGACAGAAGATGTCGAAGAGCCGCCGCAACTACCCCGATCCGATGGCGGTCTTCGAGCAGCACGGCGCGGACGCGATGCGGTGGTACCTGCTGTCGTCGTCGATCCTCCGCGGCGCCGACTTCTCGGTCACCGAGGACGGCATTCGCGACACGGTCCGGCAGGTGATCCTGCCGCTGTGGAACAGCTGGTACTTCCTGTCGCTCTATGCCCGCGCGGAGGGCCGGTCGGGGCGGGTGCGCACCGACTCCCCCCACCGGCTGGACCGGTACGTCCTGGCGAAGACCGGTTCGCTCGTGTCCGACGTGACCGGGGCGATGGACGGCTACGACCTCTTCGGGGCGGCATCCTCGGTGCGCGAGTTCCTCGACGTCCTCACCAACTGGTACATCCGCAGGTCGCGCGACCGGTTCTGGTCGGGCGACCAGGATGCGATCGACACGCTGCACACGGTGATGGAGGCGCTCACCCGCCTCGTGGCGCCGCTGCTGCCGTTGACGGCAGAGGCGGTCTACCGCGGTCTGACGGGCGAGCGCAGCGTGCACCTCGCCGACTGGCCCGTTGCGGATGCGTTCCCGTCCGACGAGCGCCTCGTTGCGGCCATGGACGAGGTCCGTTCGGTCTGCTCCGCGACGCTTTCGTTGCGCAAGGCGCACGGTCGCCGCGTGCGACAGCCGCTCCGCAGCCTCCACGTGGCGACGCCGCTCGCAGACGGAATCGGGGAGTTCGAGCCCCTCATCCGCGACGAGGTCAACGTGCGCAGCGTGACGCTGTCCGGGGACGTCTCCGGCGTCGCGCGGCGCGAACTCCGGGTCGTCCCTGCGCGGCTCGGACCGCGCCTCGGGGCCGCGGTGCAGCAGGTGATCGCGGCGGTGAAGCGGGGGGACTGGACCGAGTCGGAGGGCGCAGTCACCGCAGGCGGGCACCGGCTCGAGCCGGGCGAGTACGAGCTGGTGCTCGCTGCGTCCGCCGGAGACGGCACCGGCACGGTCGCCGCCACGCTCGACGGGGGGAGGGGCATCGTCCTCCTCGATGTCGCCCTCGACGACGACCTGATCGCCGAGGGAGCGGCGCGCGACCTCGTGCGCGTGGTCCAGCAGGCACGGAGGACGGCGGGGCTGTCGGTGTCGGATCGCATCGTCGTGCGGCTCGGTCTGCCGGACGATCTCGCGGCGATGGTCGCGCAGCACCGCGGGTGGGTCGCGGGGGAGGTGCTCGCGGAGCGCATCGTCGACGAGGACGGGTGGACCTCCACCGACGAACTCGACGGTCGGGGCATCTTCGTGGCGGTCGACCGGATACCGTGACCAGCCGATCCTGAGGAGGGACCCGATGGCGAAGCCGAAGACCGCGCGGTCAGCAGGATCCGCAAAGAAGGCGCCTGCGAAGAAGGCTGCGCCCGCAAAGAAGTCGGCTGCGGCGAAGAAGGCTGCACCCGCGAAGAAGGCTGCGCCCGCGAAGAAGACGGTTGCAAAGAAGTCGTCGGTGCCTGCGAAGGCTGCCGCTGCGAAGAAGGCTGCTGCGGCGAGGAAGGTCGAGGCGGCCAAGAAGGCTGCCGCGGCGAAGAAGGCTGCTGCGGCGAAGAAGGCTGCTGCCGATCGGAAGGCCGAGCAGGCGCGCAGGAATGCCGAGCGCCGCGCCGCCGAGATGGCCCGCAAGAAGGCCGCACGCGAGCGCGAGCAGGAGCGCCGCCGGCTGGCGAAGGAGCGGGAGCGCGCCAAGGTCGCCCAGCAGAAGGCCCGGGAGCAGGCGGCCAAGGAGAAGGCGAAGGAGCGCGAACGTCTCGCCGCGGTGCGGGCCGCCGAGAAGGCAGCCAAGGATGCGGAGCGCGCCGCCGCGAAGGCGGAGAAGGACCGCATCCGCGAGGAGCAGCGGGCGAAGAAGGAGGCGGAGCGCCTCGCGGCACTCGCTGCCCAGCGCAAGCCGGAGCCACCGCCGAAGCCGAAGCCGGTGCTCGCCGAGAAGAAGGACGGCATCCAGACGACGAAGGACTTCGACTTCGGGTTCCTCTCCGCCCAGCGCGAGGCCCTCATCGAGATGCGGAAGCAGCTCACGAAGCAGGCCGACCGCCTCGAGGACGAGGCCAATGCGCTGATCGAGGACGTCGAGATGGGCGACGTGCAATTCGACGAGGAGGGCGGCGAAGGCGACACGATGGTCGTCGAGCGCGAGCGCGACCTCGTCCTGTCGGCGCAGGCCCGGCAGCAGGTCGAGCAGATCGACGCGGCGCTCGCGCGGCTCGCGACCGGCGACTACGGCTACTCCGAGCACAGCGGTCTTCCGATTCCCCGCGAGCGGCTCCAGGCGCTGCCGTGGACCACGGAAATGGTGCAGGAGCGCGTGGGCGGGCTCGGGCGCCGGTGACGCCCGAAGCGGCCGCACGCCCGACCCGCGGCGCATTCGCCGCGACGGTCGTGGCAGTGGTCCTGCTCGACCAGGTCACGAAGGCCATTGCGCTCCACGCGCTCGCCGGCGGGCGCACGTTCGACATCGTGTGGACGCTCCGCTTCAACCTCACCTTCAACTACGGCATGGCGTTCTCTGCGGGGACGGGCGCGGGTCCGCTCATCGGCGCGGTCGCGCTGGCGGTGGCCGCATGGGTCGCGCGCCTGGGATGGCGTTCCGCGGCTCCCAGCCATGCGGTCGTCCTCGGACTGGTGTGCGGTGGTGCGCTCGGCAACGTCGTCGACCGGCTGTTCAGGGGGAACGGCTGGATGCGCGGTGGCGTGGTCGACTTCATCGACCTGCAGTGGTTCCCGGTCTTCAACCTGGCCGACTCCGCGATCACCATCGGGGCCGCGGCCATCGTCCTGGCCGGGCTCGCGCCGAGGCGGTGACGGTGCAGGAACCGATCCCTGCCGTCCTCGGAAACGAGCGCCTCGACCGCGTGGTCGCGCTGCTCGCCGACCTTCCCCGGTCGGCGAGCGCCGAACTGATCGAACGCGGAGGCGTCACCGTGGACGGCACGGTCGTCGTCCACGGAAAGCGCCGCATCCGCGAGGGCCAGGTGGTCGCCGTCGACGTGTCGTGCCTGCCCGGTCCGCTCCGGCCCGCCGCCGATCCGTCGGTGCCGGTCGACGTCGTCTGGCAGGACGCCGACGTGGCCGTCGTGGACAAGCAGGCGGGCACGGTCGTCCATCCGGGGGCGGGGAACCCCGACGGCACGCTCGTCAACGGTCTGCTGGCCCGATTCCCCGGTATCGCCGACGTCGGAGACCCGATGCGCCCCGGCATCGTCCACCGGCTCGACGCGGGCACCACTGGACTGATGGTGGTCGCCAGGACGCAGGCGTCCCATGACTCGCTGGTCGCAGCCCTCTCGCGTCGCGAGGTGGAGCGCAGGTACTGGGCGCTCGTGTGGGGCGTCCCCGCCGTGGCCCAGGGAGTGATCGACGCGCCGATCGGCCGCGACCAGCGGGAGCCGACCCGCATGGCGGTCGTCGCAGGTGGCCGCGAGGCGCGGACGCGCTACGAGGTGGTCCGTCGCTTCGCGGATCCCCATCCGTGCGCGCTGCTCGAGTGCCGGCTCGAGACGGGCAGGACCCACCAGATCCGGGTGCACCTGTCGTCGATCGGCCATCCCGTGGTGGGCGACGCCGTCTACGGGGGATCGCGGGGTGGCATCGCCGCGCCGCGTCCCATGCTGCACGCGCACCTGCTCGCCTTCGTGCACCCCGTCAGCGGGGAGACCGTGCGGTTCGAATCGCCGCTCCCTGCTGACATGGCTGCGGTGCTGGATGCCTGCGGGGAGTAGCGCCCGCCGGGAGGTCAGGAGTGGTGGAGGTCGGGCCACGGAGCCCGGCCACGGGCGGCGTCCGCGATGCCCTCGAGCGTGTAGTCGGAGAGGTGCTGCCGCATGTGCTCTCCTGCGACGTCCCAGATGGCGAGCAGCACGCAGTGCCCCTCGTGGTCGCAGGCACCGTCCTGGTGGGGCTGGCCGAAGTCGCCGAGGGTGATCGGACCGTCGACCGCGGAGATGATCTCCGAGAGCCGGATGTCGCGCGGTTGGCGCGCGAGCACGTAGCCGCCCCCGACGCCGCGCTTGGAGCGCACCAGGCCCGCGCCCTTCAGCGCGAGGAGGATCTGCTCGAGGTAGGGCTGGGGAAGCGCCGTGCGCGCGGCGATGTCCCTGACCGACGTGGGCCCCGGCTCGTCCGCGTGGAGGGCCAACGACAACAGGGCGCGGCACGCGTAGTCGCCCCGGGTCGAAACGCGCACGCAAGTAGTGTACGACGGGTGCCCGAAGCCGTCGTTCCGCAGTACGGGGGGGCGTGCATCGCGGGGATCGTGCCTGCCGTCCTGGGTGCCACGCCGTCCGAGTGGCTCCCGTCGCCCGCGCGCGGCGCGCGCGCGACGGTGCTGCTCGTGCTCGACGGCCTCGGCTGGTGGCAGCTGCGCCGCCACGAGCTGCACGCACCGCTGCTCGCCGGCGCGCAGGGCGGCCCGATCACCTCGGTCGCGCCGACGACGACGGTGGCGGCTCTCGCATCGATCGCCACGGGGGTCGCTCCCGGCGAGCACGGGCTGGTCGGCTACCGCATGGACCTCGACGGGCGCACGGTGCAGATGCTGCGCTGGGCGGACGCGCGCGGCGACGTGCGCGCGCTGCACCCGCCAGACGTCGTCCAGCCGGTTCCACCGTTCCTCGGGGGCGCGGTCCCCGTCATCAGCAAGGCCGAGTTCGAGGGGACGGGGTTCACGCAGGCGCACCTCCGCGGGGGCCGCATGCGAGGTTGGCGCGCGGTGTCGAGCGTGCCGGTGCTGGTGCGGCAGGCGCTGGAGGCGGGCGAGACCTTCGTCTACGCGTACTACGACGGGGTCGACAAGGTTGCGCACGAGCGCGGCTTCGGGGAGTTCTACGAGGCGGAGCTGCGCGCTGCCGACCGGCTGGTTGCCGACGTCCTCTCGGTCCTGCCGCCGGAGTGCGCGCTCCTCGTGACGGCGGACCACGGACAGGTCCACGTCGGCGAGCGGACCCAGCCGCTCCACGCGGAGGTGCTGCGCGCGACGGCACGGATGAGCGGCGAGGGCCGGTTCCGGTGGCTCCATGCGCGGCCCGGGGCGGCGGCGGACCTGGCGGATGCGGCGCGCACTGCGCACGGGGGTGCGGCGTGGGTGGTCGAGCGCGACGAGGCCTGTGCGAGGGGCTGGTTCGGTCCCCGCGTCTCGGACGCCGCGCGCCGGCGCCTGGGCGACGTCGCCGTGGTCCCCTTCGAGGACGTCAGCTTCGACGACCCGGACGAGCGCGGGGACGTGCTGCTCGAGTGCCGGCACGGATCCCTCACGGCCGAAGAGATGGACGTTCCGCTGTTGGCGTTCGCCACGTGAGCGTGGGAAACTCGCACCATGTCGAGTGACGGGTCGGAGCTGCTGCAGCCAGAGGCGATCTCGGGTGCGGAGGTGCTGCCGTCCGACGGCGGTATCCCGGAGGAGACCGTGACGGAGCCCGCGAAGGTGATGCGGATCGGCTCGATGATCAAGCAGCTCCTCGACGAGGTGCACGCGAGCACGCTGGACTCCCCGAGCCGCGAGCGGCTCGCGGAGATCTACGAGCGCTCGATCGTCGAGCTCGCGGAGGCCCTGTCGCCGGATCTCGCGAACGAGCTCCGCTCGCTCACGCTGCCCTTCCGGGACGGCGAGGTGCCCACGGAGGCGGAGATCCGCGTCGCGAAGGCGCAGCTGGTCGGCTGGCTGGAGGGGTTGTTCCACGGCATCCAGGCCACGCTGTTCGCCCAGCAGCTCGCCGCGCGGCAGCAGCTCGAGCAGATGCGGCAGCTCCCGTCCAGCGCGCCGCCCGGGGCGGGCGACCGGCCGGGCACGTACTTGTAGCGGATCCGGCCGACTCCGCCCCGCGGAGACAGCCCTCTGCTACCTTCCGCCCAACCTTGAAAGGAGCGGCCCGCGTGGGCGATTCGTTCTCCCACCTGCACGTCCACACGGAGTTCTCCATGCTGGACGGGGCCTCCCGGCTCGACGAACTGGTGCAGGCGGCCGTCCGCGACGGGCAACCCGCGCTCGGCATCACCGACCACGGGAACATGTACGGGGTGCTCGACTTCTACCGCGAGTGCCGCCGCAACGGCATCAAGCCCGTCATCGGCACCGAGGCGTACATGGCCCACGAGAGCAGGACCGAGCGTCCGAGCCGCCGGGGACGGGTGGACGACACGGGCGGAGAGACCGACTCGGGCGGCAAGCTCTACTACCACTTGACGCTCCTCGCCGAGAGCTCCGCCGGCTACCGAAACCTCATCAAGCTCTCGAGCCTCGCGTTCCTCGAGGGCTTCTACTACCAGCCGCGGATGGACTGGGAGCTGCTCGCCCGGCACAGCGAGGGACTCATCGCGACGAGCGGGTGCCTCGGCGGCCACGTCCTGCAGCGTCTCTCGCGCGGGGACGAGGAGGGGGCGTGGCAGGCCGCGTCCCGGCTGCAGGACATCTTCGGGCGCGGGAACTTCTTCATCGAGCTGCAGGACCACGGCATCGCCGAGCAGCGCCGCACGAACCCGATGCTCATCGACCTCGCGTCGAGGCTCGGTGCGCCCCTGCTCGCGACGAACGACACCCACTACACGGCGCCGGGCGACCACGTCGCGCACGACGCGCTCCTGTGCGTCCAGACGGGGTCGCGCATCGCGGACCCCGACCGCTTCCGCTTCGAGGGCGACCAGCACTACCTGAAGACCGCGGCCGAGATGCGGTGGCTCTTCCGGGAGGTCCCGGCCGCGTGCGACAACACGCTGCTGATCGCCGAGCGGGCCGGCGTCGAGATCGAGTTCGGCAAGCCGGTGCTGCCCGACTTCCCGATTCCGGAGGGATTCGCCGACGACCGCCACTACCTGGAGCACCTCACCCGCGAGGGTGCCAGGAGGCGGTGGGGCGCCGCTCCCGCGCCCGAGGTCGTCGAGCGCCTCGCGTACGAACTGAAGGTCATCGCCGACATGGGCTTCAGCTCGTACTTCCTGATCGTGTGGGACCTGATCCGGTACGCGCGCGAATCCGGCATCCGCGTGGGCCCGGGCCGCGGCTCGGCTGCGGGGTGCGCCGTCGCGTACTGCCTCGGCATCACCGACCTCGACCCGGTCCGCTACGGGTTGATCTTCGAGCGCTTCCTGAACCCCAGCCGCATCTCGATGCCGGACATCGACATGGACTTCGACTCCCGCTACCGGGACCAGATGATCCGCTACGCGACCGACCGCTACGGCCGCGACCACGTGGCGCAGATCATCACGTTCGGCACGATCAAGGCGCGCAACGCGGTCCGCGATGCGGCGCGGGTGCTCGGCCACCCGTACGCGGTGGGGGACAAGATCGCCAAGCTCATGCCGCCCGTGGTGATGGGGCGCGACGTGCCGCTGCGGTACTGCTTCGAGCGCGACGATGCCCACCTGTCCGGCTACCAGGCCGCGGCCGATCTGCGCGCGCTCTACGACACCGACCCGGTCGCGCGCGAGGTCGTGGACGTCGCCCGCGGCATCGAGGGGCTCAAGCGCTCCGCAGGCATCCACGCGGCGGCGGTGGTGATCACCAAGGAGCCGTTGACGGCCTACCTCCCCGTGCAGCGCAAGCCGGAGCCCGGGATGGCGCCGGAGGACGCGCCCGTGGTGACGCAGTTCGAAATGCACGGCGTCGAGAGCCTCGGCCTGCTGAAGATGGACATCCTCGGCCTGCGCAACCTCGACGTGATGACCGATGCGACGGCGATGATCCGCGGGCGGGGGCACCCCGAATTCGACGTCGACAGGATCCCGCTCGACGACGAGGCGACCTACCGGTTGCTCGCGAACGGCGACACCATCGGCGTGTTCCAGATGGAGTCGGGGGGCATGCGGTCGCTGCTGCGCTCGCTCCAGCCGGAGCGGTTCGAGGATGTGTGCGTGTGCGTGGCCCTCTACCGGCCGGGGCCGATGAGCGCCAACATGCACCACGATTACGCCGCGTTCAAGAACCGTCGCAAGCCGGTGTCGTACTTCCACGCCGACGCGGAGGAGGTGCTGAACGACACCTACGGGCTGATCGTGTACCAGGAGAGCCTGATGCGCGTGGCGCAGCGGTTCGCCGGCTACTCGATGGCCGAGGCCGACAACCTCCGCAAGGCCTGCGGCAAGAAGGACAAGGCACTGATGAAGCAGCAGGCTGCTGCGTTCATCGACGGGTGCGAGCGGCACGGCTACGGGCGGGCGCTCGGCGAGCAGCTGTTCTCGACGATCGAGCAGTTCGCCGACTATGCGTTCGCGAAGAGCCACGCCTACGGCTACGGGTTGATCGCGTACCAGACGGCCTATCTGAAGGCCCACCACCCGGTCGAGTACCTCGCGTGCCTGCTGACCAGCGTGAAGGGCGACTACGACCGGGCGGCGGTGCACCTCGCGGACGCCCGCGCGTCGGGCATCGTCGTGATGCCGCCCGACGTCAACGTGTCGGGCACGGACTTCGCACCGGCGGGCGGGGAGGGCGACAGGAGGATCTCCTTCGGGCTGTCCGCCATCCGGAACGTGGGGGAGGGGCTGGTGTCGATGGTCCTCGCGGAGCGCGACCGGGGCGGCCCGTTCGAGTCCTTCCACGACTTCTGCGAGCGGGTCCCCGAGCAGGCGCTCAACAAGCGCGCGATCGAGTCGATGATCAGCGCGGGCGCGTTCGACGGGCTCGGCCATCCGCGAAAGGGCCTGCTCATGGTGCACGCCTCGGTCATCGACCGCGCGATCGCCCGCCGCCGCGAGCGCGAGCGGGGCCTGATGAGCCTCTTCGGCGACGGCGACGGGGGCGAGAGCGGGTACTCGGAGCGCGTGCCGGTTCCCGACGTCGAGTTCGGCCCGGACGAGCGGCTGCGGCTGGAGAAGACGATGCTCGGCCTGTACGTGTCGGGCCATCCACTGCACGGCTTGGAGCACGTCCTTCGGTCGCGCCGGGACTCGACCGTGGACGACGCGAAGGAGCGACAGGACGGCGAGATGGTCCGCCTGTCGGGGCTCGTCGCGTCGCTGGTGAAGCGCCACACGAAGGCCGGCGCCGCAATGGCGACCTTCGACCTGGAGGACCTGACGGGGACCATCCCGGCGACGGTCTTCCCGAAGGTGCTCGAGAAGGTGGCCGCCTCGCTGGCGGAGGACGCGGTCGTGGCGGTGCGCGGCCGCATCGACAAGCGGGACGAGGGCGAGCCGGGCATCGCCGTGATCGACCTCGAGGTGCTCCCGGCGATCCGCCCAGAGCACCAGGCGCTGCACATCGACATCCCGCCGCACGCGCTGACGGACCCGGTCATCGACTCGCTGAAGGCGCTGCTCACCGCGCACTCGGGTGGGACGCCGGTGTTCCTGCACATCGGGGCGGGAAAGGTGATCCGGCTCGGCGGCGAGTTCAGCGTCGAGCTCGACCGGGTGATGGGCCCGTTGCGCGCGATGTTCGGCGACGGCGCCTACGTCGCGTAGCCGCCGCGGGCGTCGCAAATCGCGGCCCCCGCTGGCAGAATGGGGGGCATGTCCGTCGAGGTGGAGACCCGCGACGCATCATCCTTGACCGAGGGCCAGCTCGAGGATCTTGCCGCGATGGGCGGTGCCTTCGCCCTTGGGGCGATCACCAAGGCGAAGGAGGACTGGGTCCTCTTCACCGTCGCGCTGCTCGAGGGCAAGGTCCACGGCTTCACCTTCTCGACGCTCGAGCGCATCGGCGGCACGCCGTGCGTGCTGCTCGGCATGCTGAGCGTCAAGCGCACGTCGAAGCGCGACGCCGTGCTCAAGGGACTCATGGGCGAGGCCTACCACCGGGCGCTCATGGCGTTCCCCGACGAGGACGTCGTGGTGGGCTCGCGGTTCGCGTCGGTCGACGGCCTCGAGGCGTTCAAGTCGCTCACGTCGGTCATTCCGCGCCCCGGCCACCGTGCGGTGGGCGAGGAGCGGGCGTGGGGCAAGCGGCTCGCGCGCCGCTTCGGCGTGGACGCCAGCTACGACGAGCAGTCGTTCGTCGTCAAGTCGAACGGACACGGCGGGTTCCTCGACCATGAATCCCTCAAGCAGGCGCCCAAGGATCTCTCCGACCAGTTCAAGGGAGTCCCGCGGACGAAGGGTGGAGTGCTCGTCGTGCACGGCTGGGCGATGGCGGAGTCCCTGGCCAAGCTGGGGCGCCTGAAGTAGCGGTGCAGTTCGCGCGGCTGGTCCGGTCGCGACGCATGGTGCGGTCCTTCCGCGCCGACCATCCCGGGCGCGGGGCGATCGAGGCGATCGTCGAGCTCTCGTCGCGTGCTCCGTCCGCAGGGAAGGTCCAGGGCTGGCACGCAGTGGCCATCGACGGCGAGCGACTGGACGACTTCTGGCGGGTCAACCTGCCTCCCGATCGCCGCGGGTCGTTCGCATGGCCGGGGCTGCTGCGGGCGCCGGTCGTCCTCGTCATCCTCGCCGATCCCGACGAATACGTGCGGCGGTACGGCGAGCCCGACAAGCTGGCCACGGGTCTCGGCGAGGGGCGCGACCGCTGGCCGGTTCCGTACTGGCTGGTCGACGCCTCGTTCGCCTCGATGGTGGCGATGCTCGCAGCCGTGGATGCGGGGCTGGGGACGCTCTTCTTCGCGGTCGCCGACGAGGCCGCCGTGCGGCGCGAGTTCGGCGTGCCCGGTGGGATGGTGATGGTGGGGGCCCTGGCGATCGGCATCCCCGACGGCGAGGACCAGAAGGGCCGCAGCGCGGGGCGGCCGCGGCGTGCGCCGACCGACATCCTCCGCTGGGGAGGGTGGACCTAGCCTCCGAGGGCCGTGCGCAGCGACGTGAGCAGCTCGTCCGGCGTCGACGACGGGGCCAGGCACTCGGTGCTCCTGCAGACGTAGGCGCGTCCGTCGTCCCTGCCGGTCCACAACGGCGACGCCGTCCGTTCACCGTGTGCGACGACGACCGTGGGCAGCCAGCGGCGCTGGAGCGCGGCGAGCAGGTCGGGTCGGTCGCCTGCGACGACGATTTCGGTCGTGCCCACGTGCCGGAGGTGCACCGCGGAGAGCGCGTGTCCCGCCGCGGTGGGCGCACCGGCCATCAGCGGGGCGAGGAGCGCGAGGATGTCGTCCGCCCGCTCGAGGTACCTGCCCGTGCCGGTGAGGGCGCCCAGGCGCAGCAGCGCGACCGCGGCAGCCGAGTTCGCCGATGGAACGGCGTTGTCGTCGAGGTCCTTCTGCCTCGCGACCAGCGGTTCGGCGCCCCGCGGCACGGTGAAGAGGCCGCCTCGCTCGGGGTCCCAGCAGCCGTCGAGCAGTGCATCGGCGGTCCCGATCGCGGCATCGAGCCACTGCGCACGTCCGGTGGCCTCGGCGAGGCGCGTGAATCCGTCGGTCAATTGGGCCAGGTCGGCGGCGAGCGCGAGGTGGCGGGCCCGTGGCACCGCGTCGCGCTGCCAACTCCTTCGCCACGTGCCGTCGGGGTCGCGCAGGTGCGCGAGCAGGAAGCGGCCGTTCGCCTCGGCGCGCTCCAGCCAGTCCGCCCGTCCGCAGATCCATGCCGCCTCGGCGAGGGTGGCGAGCATCATGCCGTTCCACTCCGCCAGCACCTTGTCGTCGAGGCCCGGCCGCGGGCGCCCGGCCCGTGCGTCGAACAACATCGCCCGGGCGGCCTCGATGCGCGGCGGCCGCGCGAACCGTCCGCGCGCGGCCATGCGCGTCGGGATGCTGCGGCCCTCGAAGTTGCCGTCCTCGTCGATGCCGAACCACTCGATCAGCGCCTCGCCGTCGGGTCCGGGGACGGCGGCGCGCACCTCGTCCGGCGTGAAGACGTAGAACCGCCCCTCGTGGTGGTGGCCGTCGTCGCCCGCCGAGTCGGCGTCCTCCGACGAATAGAAGCCGCCCTCCGGCGCCGAGAGGTCGCGCAGGACGTAGCCGATGGTCTCCTCGGCGATCTGCAGCCATTCGGGATTGCCGATCGCAGACGCGGCGTGCAGGTACGTGCGGGCGAGGAGCGCCTGGTCGTAGAGCATCTTCTCGAAGTGGGGCACGAGCCACCGTTCGTCGACGCTGTACCGCGCGAACCCTCCGCCGACGTGGTCGTACATGCCTCCCGACGCCATCGCGTCGAGCGTGGTGGTGACGGCCCCGCGCACGTCGCGCGACTGGCCGTCGAGCCATGCCCGGAGGAGGACGCCGAGGTTCATCGTCGACGGGAACTTCGGCGCGCGCCCGAACCCGCCCCACTCGCTGTCGGCGTTGCCGAGGAGGGTGCGGACCGCGCCGTGGAACGCGTCGATCGTCGCCCGTGACGGATCGGGTTCGGCGAGCGCCGAGCGCCCGAGGATCTCGACGAGCGCATCCGCGTTCGAGTCGATGTCCGGGCGGCGGTTCCGCCAGGCGTCGTCCACGGCCCGGAGCAGCTGCTGGAATGCCGGGCGCGGGTAGTAGGTCCCCCCGAAGAACGGCCTGCCGTCCCCCGCGAGGAAGACGGTCATCGGCCAGCCTCCGCG
>JAGWXX010000116.1 GCA_018969685.1 Acidobacteriota bacterium
CTCGCTCGCCTACCAGGGTCACGGCCGTCGACTGGGCGAGGACGCCGTGCGGCGCGTCAACGACTGGGCGCTCGACGGCACGTGGCCCGACCTCGTGGTGCTCATCGACGTGCCGCTCGACGTGCTCGCAGAGCGGATGAAGAAGCGCGAGCTCGACCGGTTCGAGCGGGAGGACCGGGCGTTCTTCGAGCGGGTGCACGCGGGCTTCCTGTCGATGGCGGCGGCCGAGCCGGCGCGCTTCGCCGTCGTCGACGGCACCCCACCGAAGGACGAACTGCACGCCACCATCGCGGCGACGGTCGCCGCACGACTCGGCCTCCCATGAGCCCCGGGCCCTGGGACGGGATCGTCGGCCAACGGGCCGCAGTCGAGCGGCTGGCGGTGCTCGCCGCGCGCCCCGTGCACGCCTACCTCTTCGTCGGACCCGAGGGCTGCGGGAAGGAGGCCGCGGCGCGGGCCTTCGCAGCGGTGCTCGTGGACGGGCCGGAACCCTCCGAGCACACGGTGTCGCTCGTCGCGCGCGGCGGGCACCCCGACGTGATCGACGTGCTGCGCGAGGGCGCCGCCGTCGACAAGGAGGAGGCCGAGCACGTCATCCGCGCCGCGGCCACCACCGCGAGCGGCGGCGGCCGGAAGGTCGTCGTGATCCACGAGGTGCACCTGATGCGCGACTCGGCCGCGGTGCGCCTGCTGAAGACGGTCGAGGAGCCGCCCGAGTCCGTGGCGTTCGTGCTGCTCGCCGACCAGCTCGTGCCGTCGCTCGCCACCATCGCCTCCCGCTGCGTTGCCGTGCACTTCGCCCGGCTCGACGACGAGGTCGTCGCCGGCGCGCTCGTCGAGCGCGGCACGTCGCCCGAGGCCGCAGCCGCCGTCGCGCGCATGGCCGACGGCAACCTCGACCGCGCGCTGCTGCTCGCCTCCGACCCGCAGGTCGTGGCGCGCGAGCAGGCATTCGCCGCGGTGCCGCGGCACCTCGACGGCTCGGGGTCCCGCGTCGCGTCCATCGTCGACGAGCTGCTGCAGCGCATCGAGGAGGCGACCGCCCCGCTCGCGGCGCAGCAGGCCCGCGAACTCGCCGACCTGGAGGAGCGCGTCGCAGTGGCCGGAGAGCGCGGCAGCGGCCGCCGGGCGCTCGCCGACCGGCACAAGCGGCAGCTGCGCAAGTTCCGCACCGACGAGTTGCGCGCCGGGCTGCGCGCGATCGCCGCGACCTACCTCGAGGCCCTGCGCGCCGCGCCCGGGGGTGCACCCTCCGAGCAGTACCTTGCTGCCGTGGCACGGGTGCACGAAGCCGCTGCGGCCCTCTCCCTGAACGCGAACGAGGAGCTCGCGCTGCAGGCGATGCTGCTGCAGTGCCCTCCGGTGCACGCATGAGCGACGACCTCTTCGCCCGGCTCGACGAACGGTCGAAGTCGGTGGTCGCGCGCGCCGCGCAGGTCGCCGACGAGTTGAAGGACCCGCTCGTCGAGCAGCGGCACGTCCTCATCGCCATGCTGCTCCTGGGGGACGCCGCGATCGTCCGCGCGCTCGAAGGTTCCGGCGTCTCGCTCGACGGGGTCGTGACGCGGATCATCGGCGACCAACGGTGGAAGTTCGCGCACCGTGCCGCGTTCCGCCGGCAGCTGACGGGCCTGCCGCCCGTGGGACCGAGTGGGGTGCCTCCCGCCGGGACACTGTCGCCGCACGCGCGCAAGGTGGTCTCCTACGCGTGCATCGAGGCGGACGCGCTCGGACACGTCGACGTCAGGCCCGCCCACCTGCTGCTCGGACTCGTCCACGCCGCCCCCGCGGATCCGCTCGGAGGCATCGCCCCGTACGCACCGGCGACGCTCCTGAAGGCGACCCGCTCCCTCCTCGGCAGTCCCCGCTCCGAGGTGCACGCGCGGGAGGTGCTGGCGCAGTCGTTCGACCAGATCCTGCGGTCGACCACCGACAACCTCCGCCAGGCGGGCGAGCTCGGCCGGGGCGCCGTGGACCGTCTCCGTCGC
>JAGWXX010000117.1 GCA_018969685.1 Acidobacteriota bacterium
CCCCGACGGATCGGGGAACAAATCCGCCCCTAGGGTCGTTAGCTCAATGGTAGAGCAGCGGACTTTTAATCCGTTGGTTCTGGGTTCGAGCCCCAGGCGACCCACGTGAACACCCAAGCAACCACCGCCACCGTCGACCTGTCGATCACGGGCATGTCGTGCAACGCGTGCGCGATGTCGATCGAGAAGGGGCTCAACGCCGTGTCCGGCGTGACCGCGACGGTGAACTTCGCGACGGAGACCGCGCGGGTCGACTACGACCCCGGCACCGCGAGCGCGGAGCAGCTGATCGGCGTGGTCGCCGGGCTCGGCTACGGCGCCCGCCTCGAGCAGGACACCACGCCCGACATGCTCGATGCCGAGGTTCGCGAGCGCGTGGCGATGCTGCGCACCCGCCTGACGGGCAGCATCGTGCTCGGCCTCCCCGTCGTGGCCCTCTCGATGGTGCCGGGGATCCAGTTCGACGGCTGGCAGTGGGCCGCCTTCGTGCTCTCGGCGCCCGTCGCGACGTGGGGGGCGTGGCCCTTCCACCGCGCCGCGCTGATGAACGCCCGGCACCGTGCCACCACCATGGACACGCTCATCTCCATCGGCGTCTTTGCGGCGATGGCGTGGTCGGTGTGGGCGCTGGTGTGGGGCGGCGCTGCAGACACGCACGGCCACCACTCGTTCGTCACCGACACCTCGGACGGCGTGCACGTGTACTTCGAGGTCGCCGTTGCGGTGACCATCTTCCTGCTCGCCGGCCGCTACTTCGAGGCGCGGGCGAAGCGACGCGCGGGCGACGCGCTGCGCGCGCTGCTCGCGCTCGGTGCGCGGACGGCCACGGTGCTGCGCAATGGACGCGAGGAGACGATCGAGGCGTCGGCGGTGAAGCGCGGCGACCTCGTCGTGGTGCGTCCCGGCGAGACGATCGCAGCGGACGGGACGGTCGAGGAGGGTTCGTCCACCATCGACGCCTCGATGCTCACCGGCGAGAGCATGCCGATCGACGTCAAGCCGGGCGACAAGGTCACTGGCGGCACCGTGAATCTGCTGGGACGGCTGGTCGTGCGCGCCAGGCGCGTGGGCGCCGACTCGACGTTCGCGCAGATGGCGAGGCTCGTGCGCGACGCGCAGGCCAGCAAGGCGCCGGTGCAGCGGCTGGCCGACCGGGTCAGCAGCGTGTTCGTGCCCAGTGTGATCCTCATCGCGATCGGCACCTTCGCCGCATGGTGGTTCCTCGGCGACGCGACCAACCGGGCGACCGACGCGTTCACCGCGGCGGTCGCGGTGCTCATCATCGCCTGCCCGTGCGCGCTGGGACTGGCCACGCCCACCGCGTTGATGGTGGGCAGCGGCCGTGCCGCGCAGATGGGCATCGTCATCAAGGGCGTCGACGTGCTGCAGGGCACGCGCCGCATCGACACCGTCGTGTTCGACAAGACGGGGACCCTCACCACCGGCACGATGCAACTCGTCGACGTGGTGGTCGCCGATGGCACCACGCGCAGCGAGGTGCTCGCCTACGCGGGTGCGCTCGAGCACGCGAGCGAGCACCCGGTTGCGCGCGCAATCGCATCGGTCGCACGTGCCGAAGTCGGCGACCTCGCGCCGGTCACCGGGTTCGAGGCCGTCCCCGGGCGCGGTGCGCGCGGCGCGGTGGACGGCGTGCCGGTCGTGGTGGGCGGCGAGGCGCTGCTGTCGAGCTCGCTCGTCATGGTGTCCACGTACCTCCGCGACGCGCTCGCGACCGCGCGAGAGGGCGGCAACACCGCGGTGCTGGTGGCGTGGGGCGGGGTCGCTCGCGCGGTGTGCACCGTGGCCGACCGCGCCAAGCCCAACAGCGCTGCGGCGATCGCCGAGCTCCGCGAATTGGGCCTGCGTCCGGTCCTGCTCACCGGCGACAACCGCGCGACGGCGCTCGCCGTCGCCCAGCAGGTCGGCATCGAGACCGACGAGCAGCACGTCATCGCCGGCGTGCTGCCCGCCGA
>JAGWXX010000118.1 GCA_018969685.1 Acidobacteriota bacterium
ACGCCGAACGGGTGACGCCGAGCAGCTCGTAGAAGTCGGCCATCAGCCCTCCGCGAGCCGGCGGCCCAGCCGGTCGCTCACCACCTCGACGGTGGCCAGCGCCTGCGGGTAGTTCATGCGGGTGGGGCCGAGCACGCCCACGGTGCCCACCGTCTCGCCGTCGGCCACCACGGGCGACAGCACCACCGAGCACGCCGCCAGCGGCTCGACGCCGTGCTCGGCGCCGATGGCCACCGACAGGCCGCGCTGCAGCATGTCGCGCACCAGCGACACCATGACGTACTGCTGCTCGAGCGTGTGCAGCACCGAGCGCACGATCTCGACGGCGTCGAACGCCTCGGCCATCGCCGCCGCGCCGCCCACGAACATGGTCGAGTCGCCGCGGCGCGTGCGCAGGCCCGTCGCCACCCGGTCGACGATGGCGTCCACCGCGGCGTCGCCCGACGCCGGCACCGCAGCCGAGGCGTCGGCCAGCGCCCGGCCCGCGAGTGCGCGGGTGAGCACCGACGACGCGCGCTCGAGCACGTCGGCCGGCACCGGCGCGGCGAACTCGACCGGCTCGCTCTCGACGTGGCCGTTGGACAGCACGGCAACCACCGTGCCGAGGCGCTCGGAGAGCCCCACCACCTGCACCGAGCGCACCACCGCGGCCTCGGCCGTCGGCCCCATCACCACGGCGGCGTAATTGGTGAGCTGGGCGAGCAGCGTGCTGGTGCGCTGCAGCGTCTCCTCCAGACGGCCCGTGGCGGTGTCGAAGAACTGGCCCACCTTCACCTGCTCGGCGCGCGCGAGGCGACCCGCCGGGGTGAGGTGGTCGACGTAGAAGCGGTAGCCCTTGTCGGTGGGCACGCGGCCCGCCGAGGTGTGCGGCTGGGCCAGGAAGCCCTCGTGCTCGAGGGCGGCCATGTCGTTGCGGATGGTGGCCGGCGACGCGGCGATGCCCGCCGACTTGGCGACGTGCGCGCTGCCGACCGGCTGGCCGGTCTGGATGTACTCCTCCACGACCGCGCGGAGGACGGCGGACTTGCGCTCGTCGAGCATGGCGTCGTTCAGGATACCGATGCCCCCGCTCGGGGGTCAGGCTGTGCCGGAGGCGACGGGATGGGTCAGTCGGAGGGGGCGGTGGCCTTGTAGCGCGCGAGCGGGATGCGACACGCGCTTCCTCAGGGGGCGGTGGCCTTGTAGCGCGCGAGCGATTCATCGCGCTCCACCGCGTGGTCGACGATCGGATCCCGGTACGGGTTCATGAGCCCGAGCGTCCACGGCTCGTGCACCGCCGAGTCGGGCACGTCGGCCAGCTCGGGGATCCACCGGCGCACGAACGCCCCGTCCGGGTCGTAGCGCACGCCCTGCATGACGGGGTTGAAGATGCGGAAGTACGGGGCCGCGTCGGTGCCCGTGCCCGCCGTCCACTGCCAGCCGTGGCTGTTGGACGCGAGGTCGCCGTCGACCAGGTGGCGCATGAAGTGCCGCGCGCCCCACTGCCACGGCAGGTGCAGGTCCTTCACCAGGAAGCTGGCCGTGATCATGCGCACGCGGTTGTGCATCCAGCCCAGCGACAGCAGCTGGCGCATGCCCGCGTCGACGATCGGATAGCCCGTCTCGCCCCGGCACCACGCCGCGAAGCGCGCCTCGGCGCGTGCGCCCGAGTCGACCTTCATCCTGTCCATGCGCCGCTGGAGGTTCTGCCACGACGACGTCGGGTGGTGGTGCAGCACGTCGGCGTAGAACTCGCGCCAGCACAGCTCGCTGCGGTAGTGCGCGCGCGACTTCGTGTCACCGAGGCCGTCCAGCAGCGTGCGCGGGTGCACCGTCCCGAAGCGCAGGTAGGGCGACAGCATGCTGCAGCCGTCGGTGCCGGGCGCGTTGCGGTCGTCGTAGTAGCGGTCGAGTGCGCCCGCCTCGAACTCGGCCCAGCGGCGCTCGACGGCGTCCTCGCCCGCGGG
>JAGWXX010000005.1 GCA_018969685.1 Acidobacteriota bacterium
CCGAGGTGGCCCGACGGCTCGCGGTGCTGTACCCCGGCGCCGAGTGCGAGCTGGTGCACGACGGCCCGTTCCAGCTGCTGGCGGCGACGATCCTCTCGGCGCAGTGCACCGACGCGCGGGTCAACATGGTCACGCCGAACCTGTTTGCGCGCTATCCCGACGCACCGTCGCTCGCGGCCGCCGACCAACTCGACGTGGAGGCGATCGTCCGGTCCACCGGCTTCTACAGTGCGAAGGCCCGCAACCTGATCGGCATGGCACAGGGCGTCGTCGGCCGCTTCGGCGGCGAGGTGCCCACGGCGATCGAGGACCTCGTGACGCTCCCGGGAGTCGGGCGCAAGACCGCCAACGTGCTGCGCAGCGTGGTGTTCGACCTGCCCGGCCTCGCGGTCGACACCCACGTCGGGCGGCTCTCGCGCCGGCTCGGGCTCACGGTCAACGAGGACCCCGTGAAGGTGGAGTACGACCTCAATGCGCTGGTACCGCCCGCCGAATGGGGGAGGTTCAGCCTGCGGCTCATCCTGCACGGCCGCCGCATCTGCGACGCACGGAAGCCGAATTGCGCGGAGTGCGAGCTCGCCGACATCTGCCCGTCGTCGCACGTGCCGAGGACAGGGAAGACGTCGCCGGCGAAGAAGGCGCCTGCAAGGACGTCTCCTGCGAAGAAGACCCCTGCGAAGAAGGCGATTGCGAAGAAGGCGCCGGCTGCTCGCCGCGGGCGTTGAGGCTCCTCGCTACGGTGTCGAACATGTCGCGCGACCTCTCGGCCCACACCGCCAGCACCAAGGCCGAGCTCGGCGCGATCGGCTCCGTGCTCGACCAGTGCCGCGAGCGGCTGTCGGCGCTCGCGGTCAGCCGGGGGCTCGCGGTCAACGACCCCGACGACCCGACGGGCGACGACCTCCTGACCGCCATCTACGAGGCCGAGCGCGGCGTATCCGCGGCGGCGCGCCTCGTCGAGCGGGCCGCCCGCTAGGGCAGCCCGGCACGGTCGGCGGCGCGGCGGCAACGGGTACCCTGCCAGCCATGTCGGACCAGAAGCTGCCGATCAAGATGCTCAACGACCGGCTGCTCGTCCGCGTGCAGGGCGGCGACGGCGAGCGCTTCAGCAGCGGCGGCATCCTCATCCCCGCGACGGCCCAGGTCGCGAAGCGGCTGGTGTGGGCCGAGGTGGTGGCGCTGGGGCAGAACGTGCGCGCCGCCGAGGTGGGCGACAAGGTCCTCTTCAGTCCCGACGACCGCTACGAGGTCGAGGTCGGCGGCAACGACTACATCATGCTGCGCGAGCGCGACATCCACGCCGTGGCGGCGTCGCGCATCGAGGCCAGCACCGGCCTCTACCTCTAGGCCGGCCGTGCGCATCCGCCCGTCGAGGGACGAGTTCCGCGCCCTCGCTGCAGGTTCGACCGTCGTCCCCGTCTGGGCCGAGCTGCTGGCCGACGTCGACACGCCGGTCGGTGCGTTCACGAAGGTCGTGGGGGAGGAACCCGGATTCCTGCTCGAGTCCGTCGAGCACGGCGAGCGGTGGAGCCGCTACTCGTTCGTCGGGTGCGAGCCGACCGCGGTGCTCACGCTGCGCGACGGTCGCGTGACGGTGGACGGCGCGCTCGGCTGCAGCATCGACCCGGGCGGCGGCATCCTCGCGGCGGTCGAGCGCGTGCTCGCCACGTACCGGGCCCCGCTGCTGGCCGAGCTGCCGCCGCTGCAGGGGGGACTGGTCGGCTACCTCGGCTACGACGTGGTCCGCGAGGTCGAGCACCTCCCCTCGCCGCCACCGGACCACCGCGGCCTGCCCGACGCGGTGCTCACGATGATCGGCTCGCTCGTCGCGTTCGACCACTGGAAGCAGCGGATGTACGTGGTCGAGAGCGTCCCGCTCGCCGGGCTCGACACGTCCGCGCACGACGACGCATACGACGCGGCGGTCCGGCGGATCGAGACCCGGGTCGCCCGCCTGTCGTCGCCGACGGCGACCGCGGCGATCGAGCCGCCCGACCCCGGCGATCCGCTGCCGCAGGTGACGGCCGCGTCGACGTCGGAGGGGTACCGCCGCGCCGTCGAGGTGGCCAAGCAGCACGTGCGCGCGGGCGACATCTTCCAGGTCGTGCTCTCGCAGCGCTTCGACCTCGACCTCGGAGCCGACCCCTTCGACGTCTACCGCGTGCTGCGCCAGGTGAACCCGAGCCCGTACATGTACTTCCTGCGGCACCCCGGCGCCACGATCGTGGGGTCGTCGCCCGAGCCGATGGTGCAGCTGCTCGGCGGCCGCGTGATCAGCAGGCCCATCGCGGGAACGCGACGCCGCGGCCGCGACGACGAGCACGACCGCCGAATGGCCGCAGAGCTGCGCGAGAACCCCAAGGAGGTTGCCGAGCACGTGATGCTCGTCGACCTCGCCCGCAACGACGTCGGTCGGGTCGCCCGGTTCGGCACGGTGACCGTCGACGAGATGATGCGCCTCGAGCGCTACAGCCACGTCATGCACCTCACCTCGCAGGTGTCGGGCGAGCTGCGCGAGGGCCTCGGCCCGATCGACGTGCTCCGCGCCACGCTGCCGGCCGGCACGGTCAGCGGCGCGCCGAAGGTGCGGGCCATGGAGATCATCGACGCGCTCGAGCCCTCGCGCCGCGGCCCGTATGCCGGCGTGGTCGGCTACCTCGACTTCAGCGGCAACCTCGACACCGCGATCGCCATCCGGACGATGTTCGTCGGACCGAACGGCGCGTCGCTCCAGGCCGGCGCGGGCATCGTGGCCGACAGCGACCCGGCCGACGAGGACCTCGAGTGCCACAACAAGGCTGCGGCGCTGCTGGCGGCGATCCCCGCCGCGCGGCGCATGACGGCGGCACGGAGGACCGGGTCCGCGTGAGCGGCGCCTTCTGGTGCGCGGTCGTCCGCGACACCGTCGAGGTGACCGGGCGGGACGCGGCGGCGTTCCTGCACTCGCAGCTCGCGCAGGACGTCGCGTCGATGCGCGACGGGGAGTCGCGGCCGTCGCTGCTGCTCGACCCGTCCGGTCGCACGGTGGCGGTGCTGCGCGTGGTGCGCGACGGCGAGGAGCGGTTCGTGCTGGACACCGAGCCCGGCTTCGGGGTGCCGACTGCCGAGCGCCTCGCACGGTTCAAGATCCGCATCGCGGCCGACCTGCGCGTGGGGACGTCGGCGTTCGTGGCGGTGCGCCGCGCGACCGGCGTGTCGGTTCCCGGCGCGCTGCCTGCGTGGTGGTGCGACGGCAGCGCGGTCGACCTTCGCGGCGACGAGCCGCCGGCCGGCATTCCGCAGGGCACGCAGGCGATGCTCGAGCACCAGCGCATCGCGTCGGCGTGGCCGTTGTTCGGCACCGACGTCGAGGCCGGCGCGATCCCCGCGGAGACGGGCCTCGTGCCGCACGCGGTGTCGTTCACGAAGGGCTGCTACCCGGGCCAGGAGCTCGTCGAGCGGATGGATTCGCGCGGCGCCGGTGCGCCGCACCGCGTCGTCGCGGCGCGGTGCGGGGTTCCGCCGTCGCCGGGCGACGTGGTGGTCGTCGACGGTGCGGTGCGCGGGCGCTGGACCTCGGTGTCGGTGCTCGACGGAGAGTGCGTCGCCTTCGCGCGCGTGGCGCGCGGCACCGAGATCGCCGGTGCGATCGTCCCTCCCTCGCGCGGCTGACGACGCTCCAAGGTCCCGTTCGGAGGTCGCGTCCTAGGATGGCGCAATGCCCCTCGTCTATTCCTTCGATCACGCGCACCGCAAGCCGCCAAAGGACATGAAGGACCTGCTCGGCGGCAAGGGTGCGAACCTCGCCGAGATGACGTCCGTCCTCAAGCTGCCGGTCCCGCACGGGTTCACGGTCACGACGGACGCCTGCCGCGAGTACATGCGCGGCGGGTGGCCCGACGGCCTCGACCACGAACTCGCGGTGCACGTCGGCTCGCTCGAGCAGAAGATGGGCGCCAGGTTGGGCGACCCGAACGTCCCGTTGCTCGTCTCGGTGCGGTCGGGCGCGAAGTTCTCGATGCCGGGCATGATGGACACGGTCCTCAACCTCGGCCTCAACGACCGGAGCGTCGAGGGTCTCGCCCGGTCGACGGGCGACGAGCGCTTCGCCTACGACAGCTACCGGCGCTTCATCTCGATGTACGGCCGGATCGTGCTCGGGATCGACGGCGAGGCGTTCGAGCACCCGTACCAGGAGGTCCGCCGCCGCTCCGGCGCGGCCGGGGACGGACCGGTCCCCGCCTCGGCGCTCCGCCTGCTGTGCACGGACCTGCTGCAGGTGGTCCGCGACCGCACCGGCCGCGACTTCCCGCAGGACCCGGTCAAGCAGCTCCGTGGCGCCGTCGAGGCCGTCTTCCGGTCGTGGAACGGCGCGCGGGCCATCGCCTACCGGGTGCGGGAGAAGATCAGCCACGACCTCGGCACCGCGGTCAACGTCCAGGCGATGGTCTTCGGCAACCGCGACGACAATTCGGGCACGGGGGTGGGGTTCACCCGCAACGCCGCCACCGGCGAGAACGTCCCGTACGGCGACTTCCTCGTCAACGCGCAGGGCGAGGACGTCGTCGCCGGCATCCGCAACACCGAGGACCTCGAGCACATGAAGGCGCGCTTCCCGGCGATCCACGCCGAGCTGCTCGGCATCTTCGCCCGTCTCGAACGCCACTACCGCGACATGTGCGACACCGAGTTCACCATCGACCAGGGCAAGCTGTGGATGCTGCAGACGCGGGTCGGGAAGCGCACCGGCGCGGCCGCACTGCGCATGGCCGTCGAGATGACCGAACCGACCGGCACCGGCAAGCAGTCGTGGAAGATCTCCAAGCGGGAGGCTCTGCTGCGCATCACTGCCGACCACCTCGACCAGGTGCTCCACCCGCAGTTCGCCTCGTCGGGCGAGCCGCTCGCGCGCGGCCTCGGCGCGTCGCCCGGCGCGGCGGTCGGACGCGTCTACTTCTCGGCCGACGACGTGGTCGCGGCGGCGGCCCGCGGCGAGGACGCGATCCTCGTGCGCAGCGAGACCAGCCCCGACGACGTCCACGGCATGATGGCGTCGAAGGGCGTCCTCACGTCGCGCGGGGGGCTCGTGAGCCACGCTGCCGTGGTGGCGCGCGGGTGGGGGAAGCCCGCCGTCGTGGGCGCCGACGCCGTGCGCATCGAGGGTCGGCAGTTCTCGGTGAACGGCACCGTGGTGCGCGAGGGCGACGTGATCTCGCTCGACGGCACGACCGGCGACGTGCTCCTCGGCGCGATGCCCCTCGTGAGCGCCGACCCGCCCGAGGCGTACCACACGATCCTGAGGTGGGCCGACAAGATCCGGCGCGGGACGCTGTCGGTGCGCGCCAACGCCGACACGGCCGAGGACGCGCGCAAGGCGCGCGAGCTCGGCGCCGAGGGCATCGGCCTCTGCCGCACCGAGCACATGTTCCTCGCCCCCGAACGGCTGCCCGTCGTGCGACGGATGATCCTCGCGGCCGGGCCGGATGAGGAGCAGGCCGCGCTCGACGAGCTGCGCGCGGTGCAGACCGAGGACTTCGCTGCATTGCTCCGCGAGATGGACGGTCTCCCGGTGAACGTCCGGCTGCTCGACCCTCCGTTGCACGAGTTTCTCCCCGACGTCGGCGAGCTCGAGGTGAGGGCGGCGACAACCGGTCTGACGGCCGAGGAGTCGAGGCTGCTCGCTGCGGCCACTGCGTGGTCGGAGGTGAACCCGATGCTCGGCATCCGCGGCGTGCGCCTCGGCGTGCTGAAGCCCGGTCTCTACGCCATGCAGGTCCGGGCGCTGCTCGATGCCGCAGACCGTGTCGCGGCCGAGGGGCTCGAGCCGATCGTCGAGGTGATGATCCCGCTCACCGTGTCGCGCGATGAACTCGCGCTCGCCCGTTCCTGGGTGGAGGAGGAGATTGCACGGCACGGGCGCGAGCCGGACACCGCGACCCGCTCGGGCCTCCGCCGCCTGAGGGTGTCGATCGGCACGATGGTGGAGACGCCCCGCGCCGCCCTGGTGGCGGGCGAACTGGCCGAGGTCGCGGACTTCTTCAGCTTCGGCACGAACGACCTCACGCAGATGACGTTCGGGTTCAGCCGCGACGACGTCGAGAGCCGGATGATGCCCGCGTACCTCGAGGCCGGGCTGCTGCCGCGCAACCCGTTCGAGACGGTCGATCCGGACGGTGTCGGCGAGCTCGTGCGCATGGCAGCCAAGCGCGGCCGCAAGGCCCGCAAGCACCTCAAGCTGGGCGTCTGCGGCGAGCACGGCGGCGACCCGGACTCGATCCGGCTGTTCCACGATGCGGGCATCGACTACGTGTCGTGCTCGCCGTACCGCGTGCCGATCGCCCGGTTGGCCGCGGCGCAGGCTATCGTCGGCGCCGACGAGCCGGGGTCGAAGTAGCCGTGGCAACGGGGGACTTCGTCGACATCGCCGTCCCGGGCTGGGCCTGGCCGGCGCTCATCGGCGGCATCGTGGCGCTGCTGCTCGTCGACCTGCTCGTCGTCCACCGCAAGGCGCACGAGATCGGGCTGCGCGAGGCGGCAATCGAGTCGGTCGCGTGGGTCGCGCTCGGCATCGGGTTTGCTGGAGGCATGTGGGCGTGGTTCTCACGGGACGCCGCGGTGGAGTACCTCAGCGGCTACCTGATCGAGAAGAGCCTCAGCATCGACAACGTCTTCGTCTGGTCGGTCATCTTCGCCCACTTCAAGGTGCCGCAGCGCTACCAGCACCGGGTGCTGTTCTGGGGCATCTTCGGCGCACTCGTCATGCGCTTCGTGTTCATCGCGCTCGGCGTGGCGGTCATCCAGCGCTTCGACTGGGTGCTCGTCGGGTTCGGCGTGTTCCTGATCTGGACCGGCGTCGGCGTGCTGCGGTCGGGCGGCGAGGACCATGCGGACCCGTCCCGGACGCGCACGATGCGGCTCTTCCGCCGGTTCGTCCCGTCGACCGACGAGATGGACGGCCAGCGCCTGCTCACGCGGCGCAACGGCCGCCTGCTGGCGACGCCGCTCCTCGCCGTGCTGCTGGTGGTGGAGGTGACCGACGTGGTGTTCGCGGTCGACTCCGTGCCGGCCGTGCTGGCCGTGAGCGAGGAGCAGTTCATCGTCTTCGCGTCGAACGCGTTCGCGATCCTCGGGTTGCGTGCGCTCTACTTCCTCTTCGCCGACGTGCGCGACCGCTTCGTCTACCTGAAGCACGCGATCGCGGTGCTGCTCGTCTTCGTCGGCGCCAAGATGCTGGTGGCGCACTGGTGGCACCTGCCGACGTCGTGGTCGCTCGGGGCGATCGCGACGGTGATCGTCGTCGCGGTCGTGGCGTCGGTCGTCCACGACCGGCGCGCGGGAAGCGGAGCGGCGCCCGCCAACTAGTGTTCGCACCGTGGCGATCGCAGAGGCGGACATCGAGCGGCTGCGCGACACCGTCTCGATCGTCGACACCGTCCAGTCCTACCTCGCCCTCCGCCGCGTGGGGCGTGCATGGGTCGGTCTCTGCCCGTTCCACGCGGAGAAG
Organism: Acidobacteriota bacterium; assembly: GCA_018969685.1. GTDB lineage: Bacteria > Actinomycetota > Acidimicrobiia > Acidimicrobiales > Ilumatobacteraceae > UBA3006. The sequence goes on from JAGWXX010000005.1 coordinate 7,484, forward strand.
ACCGGGTCGTTCAACGTCCGCGAGGAGACGAAGCGCTACAAGTGCTTCGGCTGCGGCGCGTCGGGGGACGTCTTCCGCTTCATCCAGGACATCGAGCACGTCGACTTCGTCGGGGCGGTGGAGCACCTCGCATCCAAGGTGGGCCTCACCCTCACGTACACCTCGGCGGCGCAGGGCCGCGACCGGCAGCACCGCAAGGTCCTCGTCGAACTGGTCGACCGCGCCGCGTCCTGGTACCACGAGCGGCTGTTGACGGAGCCGGATGCCCGGGCTGCCCGCGACTATCTCCGGTCGAGGGGCATCACGGGCGACGTGGCGCGGGAGTTCCGGCTGGGCTGGGCGCCGGACGACTGGGACTCGCTGTGCCGGGCCATGGGCGAGCCGATCGAGCGCCTCGCCGAGGTGGGGCTGGGGTTCGTCAACAAGCGGGGGCGTCCGCAGGACTCCTTCCGCGCCCGGGTGATGTTCCCCATCTTCACCGAGGCGGGCGACGCCGTCGCGTTCGGCGGCCGGGTGCTGCCCGGCAGCGTCGACCCCGCCAAGTACAAGAACTCGACCGAGACCGCGATCTACTCCAAGTCGCGCACGCTCTACGGGCTCAACTGGGCCAAGCAGGACGTCACGGCCGCCGACGAGGTGGTGGTGTGCGAGGGGTACACCGACGTGATCGGGTTCCACCGGTCGGGGGTGCGCCGTGCCGTGGCCACCTGCGGCACCGCGCTCACCGAGGACCACGTGCGGCTGCTGAAGCGCTTCGCGCGCTCCGTGGTGCTGGCATTCGACGCCGACCGCGCCGGTCAGGGTGCCGCCGAGCGGTTCTACGAGTGGGAGCAGAAGTTCGACGTGTCGGTGCGCGTCGCGTCGTTCCCCGAGGGCCGCGACCCGGGCGACCTCGCCCAGAGCAACCCCGAGGGCCTCGTCGCCGCGGTGCGCGACGCCCAGCGCTTCCTCGGGTTCCGGGTGCAGGAGGTGCTGCGCACCGGCTCGCTTGCCACGCCGGAGGACCGGGCGCGCACGGCGCAGCGCGCACTGGCCGTCATCAACGAGCACCCCGACGTGAACGTGCGCCGGATGTACGCGGGCGAGGTGGCCGCCAAGGTGGGCATACCCGCGGCCGACCTCGTCGCGTCTGCCGAGAAGCGCTCGGCACCCAAGCCGGTCGCACCGGTGCAGTCCACGGGCCGGCGCGAGAACGCCGAGTTCGTGGCGATCGCCATGCTGATCTTCCGGTGGGACGACATCGCCCCGTGGATGTCCGAGGAGCTGTTCGACGGCGAGGAGACCCGACGCGCATTCCGCGCGCTCGTGGCCGCCGCGGAGGCGCACGACTCCGACGGAGGCTCCGACGAGGAGGAGCACGCGTGGCGGCTCGTCAACCGTGCGCTCGAACTGGCCGACCCCGACGCGCGCGACGTGCTGGAGCGGGCGGCGGCCACCGACGTGTCGCTCGACGACGGCCGCGGCTCCCGTGATGGACGCAGCCCGGCCGAGGCCGAGGCGCTCAACCTCATCCGTGCGGCGGTGCGCCGCCGCCTCGCGTCGCGCACGGCGCTGGTCGACCCCGACGTGATCCGCGCCGACCGCGAGGTGCGCCTGCTGCTCGAGCAGTTGGACGACCCCGACATGTTCGAGGCTGCCGCGGGTGAGCTGCTGTCGTGGCTCCGCGACCGCGAGGAGGAGCTGGCGTGAGGCGGCCGCAGGACGGCGGTCCCGACGGCGTCCGCCTCTACCTCGACGAGATCGGGCAGGTCGACCTCCTCACTGCCGAGCAGGAGCGCACGCTCGGCCAGGCGATCCGCGCGGGGCTCGACGCCCAGGCGCGGCTCGACGCCGACGGCGGCGGCATAACGGCGCCCGAGCGCCGTGCGCTCGAGCGCACGGCGCGCAAGGGCCGCGAGGCGAAGGACGAGATGGTCTGCGCCAACCTGCGCCTGGTGGTGTCGATTGCGCGCCGGTACGACCGCCGCGACCTGCAGCTGGCCGACCTGATCCAGGAGGGGAACATCGGCCTGATGCACGCGGCCGAGAAGTACGACCACACCAAGGGCTTCAAGTTCTCCACCTACGCCACGTGGTGGATACGCCAGGCGATGTCCCGGGCGATGGCCGACCAGGGGCGCAACATCCGCATCCCGGGGCACATGATGGAGATCGTGCTGCGGGTGCAGCGCGCCGAGCGCGACCTGGCCGTGCAGCTCGGCCGGGATCCGCTGCCCGAGGAGGTCGCCGAGCGCTGCGCGATCACGCTGGACAAGCTGTTCGAGGTGGTCCGGATCTCGATGCCAACCTCCAGCCTCGACGCCCCGGTGGGGACCGACAACGACGACCTGTCGGTGGGGGACACCATCGCCAGCGCCGACGACGGCAGCGACCCCGGCTCGACCGTCGAGCGCCGCCAGCTCGCCGAGGCGATCGCCACGGTGCTCTCCGACCTTCCCGTTCGCGAGCAGAGGATCCTCGCCATGCGCTTCGGCATCGGCGAGCACCGCGACCACCAGTACACGCTCGAGGAGGTCGCGGAGCGCGAGGGGGTCACGCGCGAGCGCGTGCGCCAGATCGAGCAGAAGACGCTCGCGCGCCTCCGCCACCCGAACAGCTCGGCCAACCTCAGGTCGTTCGTCGCCGACGAGTAGCCTCGCGCCGTGTCTCGCCGCGCGGCGTCGGAGTGGATGGTCGTTGGCATCGACGCATCGGGGCGCACCGGTGCGCGGCCCGACGTGCTCGTGGGCGAGGAGCCGATGGAGATCCGGGCGTCGCAGCCCGGCGGCGAGGCCGAGCAGGTGTCGGTGACGATGCGCACGCCGGGGCACGACTTCGAGCTCGCCGCGGGCTTCCTGCTCACCGAGGGCGTGGTGGCGACGAGGGGCGACGTGCGCGCCGTGCGCTACTGCGAGCTGCCCGACGGCGAGGAGCAGCGCTACAACATCGTGACGGTCGACCTCGCGCGCGCCCACGACGGCGCGCTCGCGAGACGGGCGATGGTCACGTCGGCGAGCTGCGGGGTGTGCGGCACGGCGTCGATCGACCAGCTGGCGACGTGCTCGTCGCCCCTTCACGGCGCGAAGGGCCCGCGACTGACCCCGGCGGAGCTGCTCGGGGTGGCCGATGCCGTGCGCGCGGCGCAGCCCACCTTCGACCGCACGGGAGGGCTGCACGCCGCCGCGCTGTTCGGCGACGGAGGGGCGATCGCGATCGTGCGCGAGGACGTGGGACGCCACAACGCGGTCGACAAGGCCGTCGGCCGTGCGCTCCTCGACGGACTCCTGCCGTTGCACGGCCACGGGCTCTTCTGCAGCGGGCGGCTGTCGTTCGAGATCATCCAGAAGGCCGCGATGGCGGGCGTGCCGCTCATCGCCGCGGTCGGCGCGCCGTCCAGCCTCGCCGCGAAGACGGCGGAGTCGCTGGGCATCACGGTCGTCGGCTTCCTCCGCGACGGGCGCGCCAACGTCTACACGCACGGCGCGCGCGTCCTCGGCTGACGGACGTCCGTCAGCCGGTCAGCCGGACCGCTCGAGGTCGCGCAGGAGCCGGATCATCGCGGCGACCGACTCGTAGCGCCACCGGCGCACGAGGTCGGCGGCGGCTCCGGCTCGGTCGGACCCGCGGGACCTGAGCGACGCCGCGACCGGCTCGAAGCACCTGCGCTGTGCCGCGGCGAACCGCCGGTTCGCCATGCCACGGCGGGACCGCAGCGCGAACTTCGCGAGCAGCTCGAGACGCGCGTCGCGGGGGTGGGGCACGGTGGACTCCAGCCACCCGCGGGCAGCGGCGCGCCCCGCAGAGGTCGTGCGCCACACCGTGCGCGGCGCCCCGCGATCGCCGGGTTCGGTCCGGTCGGGCGCGAGGAGCCCCTCGGCGTGCAGCCGGTCGATCGCGCGGTAGACGAGCGGCCGGTGGACGGTGATCGCCATCGACAGGGCGTCGTCATCGGCGATCGCCGTGGCGACGCCGAACCCGTGGCGCGGCTCTTCGTCGACGAGGACGAGGACCATTTGGTCGAGCAGCGAGAGGCCGTTTAGTCTCATTGAGACTATGACGCTACATGCCCGATCATCCGCCCTGCGCGGTCGAGGGGTCGTGGTGGCGTTGTCGTTGCTGACGGCGATGGTGCCCGGGTCGTCCGTCCACGCGGCCCGTCCGTCGCCGCCCGTCGTGGATCGGGCGCTGCAGGGGACGGTGACGGTGTCCGCTGCGGCGTCCCTGACGGAAGCGCTCGATTCGCTCGTGGCGGCCTTCAGGTCGGCGCATCCCCGCGTGCGGGTGCGCACCAACGTGGGGTCAACCTCCGCGCTCGTCGCGCAGATCGAGGCCGGCGCTCCCGCGGACGTCTTCGCCTCGGCCGATCTCGCGTCACAGGACCGCCTCGTCCAGTCGGGGCACGTGGTCGCCGCGCCGCGCATCTTCGCCCGCAACACGATGCAGATCGCGGTCAAGCCCGGCAACCCGCTCGGCGTGCGCAGCCTCGCCGACCTGCCGAACCTCGGCACGGTCGCGCTCTGTGGACGCACGGTGCCGTGCGGCGCGTACGCAGCCGTGCTGCTCGCGCGGGCGAAGGTCGACCTGCCCGAGGGCATGGTGACGCGCGGCGCGGACGCCAAGGCCACGCTCGGCGCCGTGTCGGCCGGCGACGCCGACGCCGCAGTCGTCTACGCCACCGACGTGCGCGCGGCAGGACGGTCGGTGGCGGGAGTCGCCATCCCCCGAGGCTCGAACGTCGTGGCGGTGTACGGCATCTCGGTGCTGCGGGGCTCCCGGAACCGGGTGGCTGCGCAGGCCTTCGTCGACTTCGTGGTCTCGCCGTCGGGGCGGCGCATCCTTGCGTCGCACGGGTTCCTTGCGCCGTAGTCCGCGCGTCCCCGCCCGCGCCGCGGCACTTGCCGTCGCGGCGTCGTGTGCGACGGCGTTCATCGCGCTGCCGGTCGTCGGCGTGCTCGTCCGCACGCCGTGGTCGCGGTTCCTCGATGACGTCTCGTCGCCCGAGGCGCGCAGCGCGATCGGGCTCTCGCTGGCGACGAGCCTCGCATCGGCCGCCCTCGCGGTGGCGCTCGGGCTTCCGCTCGCCTGGGTGCTCGCCCGCCGCGACTTCCCCGGCCGCCGGCTCGTGCGCGCGGTCGTCGCGGTGCCGATGGTGCTGCCGCCGGTGGTCGCGGGCGTCGCGCTGCTGGGCACGTTCGGGCGCACCAACGGCGTCGTCGGCCGCGCGCTCTTCGACGCCACGGGCGTCCAGCTCACGTTCTCGCCGCTGGGCGTCGTGGTGGCGCAGTGCTTCGTGGCAATGCCGTTCTTCGTGCTCTCGGCCGAGGCGGGGATCGGGCAGGTCGACGGCCGGTACGAGGACGTCGCCGCGACGCTCGGTGCGCGGCCCGGCTACGTGGCCCGCGCAGTGGTGCTGCGGCTCGCCGCGCCGGCGGTCGCGGCGGGTGCGGTGCTCGCGTGGGCACGGGCCCTCGGCGAGTTCGGCGCGACCATCACCTTCGCCGGCAACGTGGAGGGCCGCACGCAGACGCTGCCCCTCGCGGTCTACCTGCTGCTCGAGCGCAACGAGGGGGCCGCGTACGCGCTGAGCGCCGTGCTCGTGGGCGTCGCCGTCGCCGTGCTCGTGCTGCTGCGGGGCCGGTGGCTGGGGGTGCGGCGGTGACGCTGCAGGTGGGCGGACCGGTCGTTCGCGGGGGCTTCGTGCTCGACGTGGACGTGCTCGTCGGTGCACGGGCGGTCGCGGTCACCGGCGACAACGGCACCGGCAAGACGACGCTGCTGCGCGCGGTGGCGGGGCTCGAGCGGCTGCAATCCGGGCGGATGGCGCTGGGAGAGACGGTGCTCGACGAGCCCTCGTCGCGCTCGTTCGTCCCGCCCCGGTCTCGTGGGGCGTCGATGATCTTCCAGGACGCGCTGCTGCTGCCGTTCCTCAGCGCGCTCGACAACGTGGCGTTCCCGCTCCGGCGTGCGGGACAGCACGCCGGGCCGGCGCGCGCCGCCGCCGCCGCGGCCCTGGAGCGGCTCGGTGCGGGGCACCTCGGCCCGCGCGATCCCTCGACGCTGTCGGGCGGGGAGGCCCGCCGGGTGGCGCTGGCGCGCGCGCTCGTGCGCGAACCGGCGGTCGTGCTGCTCGACGAGCCGTTCACCGCGCTCGACCGGCGCAGCAGGACCGAGTTTCGCTCGCTCGTGGCCGACGCGCTCCGGGCGCTGTCCGTGCCGGCGCTGGTGGTCACCCACGACGACGCGGACGTCGAGGCGCTGTGCCTCGGCGAGATCCGCGTGGTGCGCACCTCCGAGGGGCGCTCGGTCGCGGCAACGACCGTCGCGTGACGGGTCCGGTCGCCCGGCCCGCCGCCGTCCGACTGGCTACGAGAACGTGGCCTGGCTGCTGGCGGTGGCCCGCAGCACGTCCTCGTCGAGGTCGAACCCCAGCCCCGGACGGTCGGACAGGGTGATCCACCCCTCGCCGTCGACCTCGATGGTCTCCGTCATCGGGTAGTCGCGGCGCGCCGTGGTCCACTCCGGCGGGTCGAACGGGAACTCGATGAACGGCGCCGACGCCGCACCCGCGGTGAGGTGCAGGTTGGCCATCACGCCGATGCCGTTGCCCCAGGTGTGCGGGGTGAAGATCCTCCCGGCGGCCTCGACCTGCGCGGCCAGCACGGCGAGCCCGGTGATGCCCTGCGTGCACACCACGTCGGGCTGGAACACGTCGAAGCAGCCGCGGTCCAGCAGCTCGCGGAACTCGTACGGCTCGCGGGTCAGCTCGCCGCCCGCGATGCGCACCGACGTGCGCCGGCGCAGCTCGGCGAGCCCCTCGTAGTCGCCGCGGTGCAGCGGCTCCTCCATCCAGTAGACCCGGTGCTCCTCGAGCACTGCGGCGACGGCGGTGGCATGGTCGACCGTCCACGGCGCGGCGACGTCCCACGGCATGCGCCAGCCCTGGTTGCAGTCGACCATCAGCTCGAGCCGGTCGCCGAGCGCGTCGCGGATGGCCTTCACCACGGCGAGGTCGTCGTCGAGTTGGGGACGGCCGAAGCGCACCTTCAGCGCGGGGAAGCCGAGGTCGGCGGTGCGCCGGGCGACCTCGACCATGTCCGCAACGGGGCGGTGGACGCCGGAGGAGGCGTACGCGCGGATCCGGTTGGAGCGCCCGCCGACCATCTTCCACACGGGTTCCCCGGTGATCTTGCCGGCGAGGTCCCACAGCGCGACGTCGAGCGGCCACGGCCGGCCCGCATGGAACTCGATGTTGGACAGCACCGCGGCGTTCCGTTCGAAGTCGAGCGGGTCGGCGCCGATGAAGTGCCGCTCGTAGTCGGCGAACCCGTACATCGCGTCGCCCGACCCCACGCCGGTGCGCCCGGCGTCGTCCGTCACGCGGACGATCGTGGCGGGGAAGTGCGTGCGGGGACGGGTGTCCCACGACGCCGGAAACGGCGGATCGAGCGGCAGCCGGTGGTGCGAGACCTCGATGCGGACGACCGACGCCACGGCGTCAGGCCCGCATGCGCGAGCCGCTCGGGTCGAGCACGGGCTCGTGCACGATCCGGGCGGGACGGCGGCGGCCGATGATCTCGATCTCGAAGCCGTCGGTCAGCTGCGCCAGCTCCGCGGGCACGTAGCCCAGGGCCAGCGACACCTTGGAGTAGTGGGCGTAGCCGCCGGACGTCACCCAGCCGACGACCTTGCCGTCGTGCCAGACCGGCTCGTCGCCGATGACGTCTGCGGGCGCCTGGGGATCGGGCTCGACGACGAAGGTGACGAGCCGGCGCTTGGGGCCGCCCGACGCCTTTTCGGCCTCGACGGCCTCGCGGCCGATGAAGTCGTGGTCGAACTTGAGCGACCGGTCCATCGCGGCCTCGAGCGGGGTGTAGATCGGGCGGTACTCGCGGAACCAGGTGCCGAAGCTCTTCTCGAGGCGCATGGTGATGAGCGCGCGGAAGCCGAACAGCCCCATGTCGAACTCGCGGCCTGCGTCCCAGATCAGGTCGAACAGGTAGCGCTGGTGTTCGGGCGCCATCCACATCTCGTAGCCGAGGTCGCCCGTGTAGGTCATTCGCGACAGCCACACCGGCGCCATGCCGATGTTGGCTCGGCGGAACGCCATGAACGGGAAGTCCTTCGTCGCGAGCGAGGTGTCGGTGAGCTTCTGCAGCACGTCGCGCGACCGGGGGCCCGCGACGGTGAGTCCGACCATCGACAGCGAGAGGTTCTCGAAGCGGATCGGGCTGCCCGCGGGCAGGTGGTCGAGGAACCACCGCGGGTGGTGCACCTCGGCCGCCTGCGAGCCGAACAGGTGGAACTCCTCCTCGCCGACGCGCGACACCGAGAATTCGCCGACGATGCGCCCCTGCGGGTTGAGCATGGCGGTCAGGACGGTGCGGTTCATCGCGGGCAGCGAGTTCGTGAAGAGGCGGCTCAGCCACTCCGACGATCCCTTGCCGCTCACCTTGTACTTGGCGAAGTTCGAGGCCTCGGAGAAGCCGACGCGCTCGCGCACCGCGCGGCTCTCCTCGGCGACGACCGGGAAGGCGTTCGACCGGTAGAACGTGACGTCCTCGACGGGCGCCTTGCCCTTCTCCTGGAACCACAGCGGGTGCTCGAGGCCGAACCCCGCGCCCCACACCGCGTTGTGCTCGGTGAGGCGGTCGTAGATCGGCGTCGTGAGCAGCGGGCGCGCCGCCGGCAGCTCCTCGTTCGGGAAGGTGATCCGGAAGCGCCGCGAGTAGTTCTCCCGCACCTTCGCGTTCGTGTAGGCGAGCGTCGCGTAGTCGCCGTAGCGCGCCACGTCCATCGCCCAGATGTCCGCACCGGGGTCGCCGTGCACCATCCAGTTGGCGAGCGACAGGCCGACGCCGCCGCCCTGCGACAGTCCGGCCATGACGGCGCAGGCCGACCACATGCCGCGCATGCCCTTGATGGGGCCGACCAGCGGGTTGCCGTCGGGGCTGAAGGTGAACGGACCGTTGACGAACTTCTTGATGCCCGCGCGCCCCACGGCGGGGAAGTGGGCGAAGCCGCGCTCGAGCTCGTTCGCGATGCGGTCGAGGTCGTGCGGGAGCAGCTGGAACACGAAGTCCCACGGCGTCTCCTTGGGCGCCCACGGGCGGTTGTCCTGCTCGTAGGTGCCGAGGAGGATGCTCTGGCCCTCCTGCCGGGCGTAGATCTCGCCGGCGAAGTCGATCATGTGCGGCAGCTCGCGGCCGTGCTTCTCGTTGTACTCGATGACCTCGGGCATGGGCTCGGTCATCAGGTAGTGGTGCTCCATCGCGAGCACCGGCAGCTCGAGGCCCGCCATGCGGCCGACCTCGCGCGCCCACAGGCCGCCCGCATTGACGACGTGCTGCGCGTGGATGACGTGGTCCTTGTCGGTGACGACGTCCCACGTGCCGTCCTGGCGCTGGTTGAGGCCCGTGACCCACGTGTCGGTGTAGACCTCGGCGCCGCGGTTGCGCGCGCAGATCGCGTAGGCGTGGGTGACGCCGTACGGGTCGACGCTGCCCTCGTCCTCGTCCCAGAGGGCGCCGACGAAGAACTTCTCCTCGAGCAGGGGGTTGAGCTCCTTGGCCTCCTTCATGGAGATGATCTCCATGTGCATGCCGAGGTAGCGGCCGCGGGCCTGCGCCATGCGCAGCCAGTCGAGGCGCTCGGGCGTGTCGGCGAGCTGGAGCCCGCCGGGCAGGTGGATGCCGCAGTTCTGGCCGGACTCCTTCTCGATCTCGCGGTACAGGTTGACGGTGTACTGCTGCAGGCGGGCCACGTTGGGGTCGCCGTTGAGCGTGTGCATGCCTCCGGCGGCGTGCCACGTCGAGCCGGCCGTGAGCTGCTTGCGCTCGACGAGCACGACGTCGGTCCACCCCTCCTTCGTGAGGTGGTAGAGCACCGACGCCCCGACCACTCCTCCTCCGATGACGACGACCTGCGCGGACGATTTCATGGTGTGTGGTGTCCCCCTGTGTGTCCTGTCCTGGAACCTAGAAGTCGGTCTTCACGCCGCCCTCGGCGACGCGCCGCCGGGTGAAGTCCTCGAGCTCGGCGCGCACGGCGGAGTCCATCTCCGGCGCCTGGTACTCGGCGAGGAAGGCCTCGGCCAATTCGCGCGCGCGGCGGTCGGCGGTCGGACTGCCGGCCTCGGCCCAGCTCTCGAAGTTGCGCCAGTCGGAGATCAGCGGCTTGTAGAACGCGGTGCGGAACCGGTCCTGGGTGTGCTGCACGCCGAAGAAGTGGCCGCCGGGTCCGACCTCGCCGATCGCCTCGTGGGCGAGCGTCTCGGCGTCGACGACGATCGGCTCGAGGTACTCCGCCACCATCGCCATCAGGTCGCAGTCGAGGACGAACTTCGCGAGCGAGGCGTGCAGCCCGCCCTCCATCCATCCGGCCCCGTGCATGAGGAAGTTCACGCCGCCCTGGACGGCGCCCCACAGGGAGAACACGCTCTCGTAGGCGGCCTGCGCGTCCAGCGCGTTGGCGGCGCACACGTTGCTCGAGCGGTAGGGCACGCCGTAGCGGCGGGCCAGCTGGCCGCCCGCCATGGCGGTGCGCATGTACTCGGGGGTGCCGAACGCCGGGGCGCCGGACTGCATGTCGACGTTCGAGGTGAAGCCGCCGTACGCGACCGGCGCGCCGGGCCTGACCACCTGGGTGAAGACCATGCCCGCGAGCGCCTCGGCGTTCTGCAGCGACAGCGCGCCCGCGAGCGTGACCGGGGCCATCGCGCCGGCCAGCGTGAACGGCGTGATGATCACGAGCTGTCCGTGCTTGGAGTACTCCATGATGCCCTGCAGCATGGGGATGTCGAGGCGCAGCGGGCTGGACGAGTTGATGATCGTGAACACCGACGGCTCGTCGTCGATCTGCTCCTGCGTGCGGCCGCGGGCGATGCGCACCATCTCGAGCACGTCGATGTTGCGCTGGCGGCCGAGGCTGTAGCAGTGGATCGGCTTGTCGGTCATCGTCAGCATGTCGAGGGTGGTCTCGAGGTGGCGGATCGACGAGTGCAGGTCCACCGGCTCGACGGGGTAGCCGGCGACGAAGTGCACGATGTTGAACATCTGCGTGAGCCGCAGCAGGTCGCGGAAGTTGTCGCGGGTGCCCGCGTGGCGCGTGCCGTCCAGCTCGACGAAGTTCGGGGGGCTGGCGACGCTGCCGAAGGCCATGGCACGGCCGCCGACCTGCAGCGAGTGCCCGGGGTTGCGCGAGTGCAGCGTGATCTGCGACGGGCAGGTGCGGATCGTCTCCATGACGAACGCCGGGTCGAAGCGCACGCGGGCGCCGTCGATGCGCACGCCGTCCTTCGGGAGCATCGCGCGGGCGTCGGCCTCGAGGAAGTCGATGCCGTGGTCGGACAGCACGCGCAGCGACGCGAGGTGGATGGCCTCGACGTGGTCGTCCGACAGCACGCGCGTCGGCTCGTACGACATCTGCGGCTGGCGGAAGGGCTTCTGCTCGGGCAGCTTCGGGCGCCCGGCCCCCGAGCGGTCCCGACCCCTGCGTCGCGGTGCGGTCGGGTCGGGCTCGTTCATTCGCCGTACGGTAGTGGGTGAAGGGACGGGACGGCCGTTCGAGCGCCCGGTGCGGGGCTCAGGCGCCGCGACGGCGGCGGATCTCCGCGGAGATCGCGGGCACCACCTTGTGCAGGTCGCCGATCACCGCGTACCCGGCCTTGGTGACGATGTTCGCGTCCTTGTCGGTGTTGATGGCGATGATGTTCTTGGACGCCATCGCGCCGACCCAGTGCTGGATCGCCCCCGAGATGCCGCAGGCGATGTAGACGTCCGGCGCGATGCGCGTGCCCGTCTGGCCCACCTGGTCGGCGTGGTTCCGCCACCCGTTGTTCGTCACTGCGCGCGAGCACCCGACGACGCCGCCGAGCAGCGACGCGAGCTCCTCGAGCGGCGCGAAGGCCTCGGCCGAACCGACGCCGCGGCCGCCGCTGACGACGACCGGCGCGGTGGCGAGCGTGACGCCCGCCGTGCGCTCGACGCGGTCGCGCACGAACGAGTGCAGCACCGAGTCGGGGAGCGCGACGTCGTGGACCGTCGTCGCGTGCGCGACGGGGGCCTCGGACGGCTCGACCACGTGGTTGGCGAGCGTGACGAACCGGACGGCGGCGTCGACCTCGGCCTGCTCCATCAGCGATCCGCCCCACCTCGCACGGACCACCTTCAGCGGACCGGATCCGTCGAAGGACTCGTCGAACTCGGTGCAGTTCATCGCGGCCGGAGCGTCGAGCCTCGCGGCAGCCTGGGCGACGACCTCGTGGCCGCGCTCGGTGCCGCACCCCAGCACGACTGCGGGGGAGAGCGCACGCACGACGGCCGCCAGGGCCTCGCCCCACGCCTCCGGCCCGTAGTCGACGAGCGCGGCGTGGTGCACCTGGTGGACCGTGGACGCGCCGTGCGCGGCGAGCACTCCCGCGAGCGCGTCGGCGCCTGCGCCGATCGTGACGGCGTGCAACTCGCCGCCGATCTGGCGCGCGAGGGCGCGACCCGCGGTCACGGCGCCGAGCGATGCAGGTGCAATCGTCCCGCGGTCGTGGTCGACGACGACGAGGACGGCGCTCACGACATCACCCCGAGCTCGACGAGCAGGTCCACGACTGCGGGGGCGGCCTCGGGGCCGGTGCCGATGATCTGCACGTTGCTCACGCGCTCCGGCGGCCGCTGCAGCTGCACCATGCGCAGTCCGCCCTCGCCCGCCTGGGCCTCGGTGCGGACCACCTCGGCCTTCTTCGAGGCGAGCCGACCCTTCATCGTGGGGTAGCGGGGGAGGTTGATGCCCTCCTTCACGCCCACCGCGGCCGGCATCGGCAGCCGGTAGCGCTCGATGCCGGCGTCGGCCTCGCGCTTGACGACGGCGTGGCCGTCCTCGATCTCCAGGCCCTTCGCGCCGTTGACCATCGGCCGTCCGAGCGAGAGCGCCGCGCGGATGCCCACCTGGTAGCCGCACGAATCGGCCGACTCGTTGCCGAAGAGCACCAGGTCGAAGGCGCCGTCCTGCGCCTCGATCGCGCCGACGACGGTCGCGATCGCGCGCGCGGTGCGTTGCGGATCCCAGTCGGAGGCGTCGATCGGCACCAGCACCGCCTTCGCGGCGCCGACGCTGACGGCGGTGCGCAGCTGCTCCTCGGCCTCGGCCGGGCCGAGCGTGAGCACGGTCACCTCGCCGCCGTGCTGCTCGACGAGCTGCACGGCGGCCTCGACCGCGCACTCCTCGTGCGGGCTCACGGTGAAGCCGAGGAACGCCGTGTCGACGGCCTGGCCGTCCGCGGTGATGTTGATCCTCGCGCCCGGTGCAGGCACCCGCTTGACGCAGACGAGGATGCGCATCAGCTCTTCATCCGCGCATCGGTCGGGTCGAACAGCGGGGTGCTGCCGACGCGCGCGACGCGGACGGGGAACAGCTCGTTCATGTACATCACCCGGAGCTCGTTGCCCTCGACGGCGTGCTCCGGCGGGAGGTAGGCCATCAGGAGGTACGTGCCGAGCGACGGCGCGGCGCCCGCGGTGGTGACGCGCGACACGCGGCCCTTCGCGTCGACGATGCGCTGGCCGTCCTTGGTCAGGATGGGCTCGTTGCCGCCGGTCGGGAAGCGCTTCATGCCCTTCGCGTTGCGGTGGTCGAGGATCTCGAGCGTGCACATCGTGGTGACCGGCTTCTCGTCGCGGGCCTTCAGGTACGCGGCCTTGCCGATGAAGTCGGCCGACTTGACCTTCGGGCGGGCGAGCCCGGCCTCGACCGGGGTGTACTCGCTCTCGAGCTCGGCGCCCATGAGGCGGTAGCCCTTCTCGATGCGGCCCGTGACGGCGTAGACGCCCATGCCCACCGGGATGATGCCGAACTCGCGGCCCGCCTCGGCGATCGAGTCCCACAGACGGAGGCCGTGCTCCATCTTCGTGTAGACCTCCCAGCCGTTCTCGCCGACGTAGGAGATGCGGAACATCCAGCACGGCACGCCGTCGATCAGCACCTCGCGCACCGACCCGTACGGGAAGGCCGCCTGCGAGACGTCGGTCGGGACGAGCCGCTTCTCGGCGTCGAGGTTGCGGACGGCCTTGGCCATCGTCTTCTCGGCGTTCGGTCCCCACACGCCGATGGTGCAGAGGGAGGACGACATGTCGGTGAACGTCACCGATCCGTCGGTCGGCATGTGGCGGGTGAACCAGTACTTGTCGCGTCCACCGTCGAACGCGCCGGTGATGACGCGGAAGTGGTCGGCGGCGAGCCGCATGATCGTGAGGTCGCCGCGGAACCCGCCGCCCGGCGTGAGGAGCGGCGTGTAGACCGAGCGGCCGACCGGCACGTCGACGTTGTTCACGCACACGTACTGCAGGAACGCCATCGCGCCGGGACCCGTGAAGTCGAACTCGTTGAACGCGGTCAGGTCGACCATGCCCACCGACTCGCGCATCTGCAGGTGCTCGGCGTTCGTGATCGGCGACCACCAGCGCGCGTCCCACTCGTGCTCGCGCGGCGCGCAGGCCTCGGGGAACTTCTTCGTCAGGTGCTCGTTGCTGGCGAACCACTGCGGGCGCTCCCAGCCGCGCGCGTCGAAGAACGTCGCGCCCAGCTCCTTCTCGCGCGGCCAGAACGGGCTGCGGCGCATGTCGCGCTGCGACGCCCACTGCTCGCGGGGGTGCACGATGCCGTACGTCTTGTTGAAGTGCTCGTCGCAGCGGGCGTAGATGTGGTGCTCCGTGCGCTCGTGCGCGTAGAAGCGGCTGATGTCCGACGAGTGCGGGTCGCACAGGTGCGGGTAGCCGTGGGTCATCCACTCGGCGACGAGCTGGGCGATGCCCGGTCCCTCCTTGATCCACACCGCGGCGGCCGACCACAGGTTGCGCACCTCGACGGTCTCGCCGAGCACCGGCATCGCGTCGGGAGTGAGGGAGAGGAGGCCGTTGATGGCGTACTTGATCTCGGCGTCGCCGAGCATCTCCATCAGCTCGATCGCCTGCTCCATCTGGGGGTCGAAGTCGTCCTGCGTGAGCGGCAGCTCGGTGGGCGACAGCGCCGACTCCTCGTTCGACGGGATGTCGTCGGGGTGCATGAAGATCGCGCGATGGGCGTACGAGCCGACCTCCATCGATCCCGCCGTCTGGCGCTCGTAGCAGAAGGTGTCCATGTCGCGGATGATCGGGTACGCGACCTCTGCGTTCGACTTCTGCAGGATGTCGATCGGCCCGACGTCGGCCATCTGGTGGACCGCGGGGGTCAGCGGGATGGTCGCGCCGGCCATCTCGGCGATGCGCGGGCTCCACACGCCGCAGGCGATGACCACGTACTCGGCCTCGATGCGTCCCTTGGTGGTGGTGACGGCCTTGATCGTGCCGTTCTCGACCTCCATGCCCGTCACCTCGGTGTTGGCGAACACCTTCAGGTGGCCGGCCTTCACGGCGCTCTCGCGCATGAGGGTGCCGGTCTGCAGCGAGTCGACGACCGAGACGCTCGGGGTGTAGAAGCCGCCGAGGACGATCTTCTCGTTGATGAAGGGCACGAGCTCCTTGACCTGGGCGGGCGTGAGCAGGCGCGCGTCGATGCCCCACGACTTGGCCGACGTCATTCGGCGGTTGAACTCCTCGAGACGCTCGGGGGTGCGGGCGACCTCGATGCCGCCGCAGGTGTTGTTCATGCCGTGCTCGACGTACTGCTGCTGCGACGCGAGCGTGAGGAGCGCCATCTCCTTGTTGTGGTCGGTCGGGAAGATGAAGTTCGACGCGTGGCCGGTGGATCCGCCCGGGTTGGGCAGCGGGCCCTTGTCGATGAGGACCATGTCGGTCCAGCCGAGCTTCGACAGGTGCCCGACGAGGCAGTTGCCGACGATGCCCGCGCCGATGACGACGCACTTGGCCCGGGTGGGAAATTCGCTCACGTGACACCCCCTGATGAGGTCCCGTCGTGCCGACGGGACGCGGTCATTCGGTAATATATCAGTGCCATATCAACCCGCCGAATGGCGGTTGGCGAGCGTGGCGCGGAGGAACAGGTGAGCGAGTCGCTGAGCGAGCGGGCCTACCGCGCCATTCGCGACCTCATCGTCCGGGTCGACCTCGCACCGGGCGACGTGATCCGTGAGGACGACCTGCAGGAGCGTCTCGGCATCGGTCGGACGCCGATCCGAGAGGCGCTCCAGCGCCTCGCCCGGGACCAGTTCGTCACGGTCATCCCTCGCAGGGGGATGCTGGTCGCCGGCGTCGACGTCACCGAGCTCTCGATGCTCTACGAGACCCGCGCGATCCTCGAGCCGTACGCGACGCGGCTCGCCTGCGCGCGCGGGCGGGCGGAGCACTGGGAGGCGATGGCGGCGGCGATCGATGCGGCGCGGCGGCCGGGGACGTCGAACGACGACCTGATGGCGATCGACCGCACCTGCCACGAGATCGTCTGGGGCGCGTCGGGAAACCGCTTCCTCACCGACACCCTCGACATGCTGTACGCGCAGAGCGACCGTCTGTGGCACCTGTACCTCGCCGACGTGTCCGACATGCGCCACGCGGTCGAGGAGCACGCGGAGATCCACGGGGCACTGGTCGCGGGCGACGCCGAGCGCGCCGCGTCGCTCGCCGAGGCGCACATGCGGGCCTTCGACGAGGAGATCACGCGCGCCGTGCGGCGCCGGCTCGTGCCGCCGCTCGCGGCCCTCTGAGAATCGGCTAGTCGCGCGGTTCGCCGCGGTTCTGCACGTGCTGGAAGCCGAAGCGTCCCTTGATGCAGAGGTTGCCGTGCGTGACCGAGTGGTCGCTCGGCGAGGTCACCTTGACGATCTCGTTGTCCTGCACGTGCAGCGTCAGAGAGCAGCCGACCCCGCAGTAGGGGCACACGGTCGTCACCTGCGACTGGTCCTCCTCGCGCCACGTGCCGTCGGCGCGCATCGCGTGCTCGGACGAGAACATGAGCGCGCCGGTCGGGCAGACCTGGATGCAGTTCCCGCAGTAGACGCAGGCGGAGTCGGGCAGCGACACGTCGAACTCGGTCGAGATGCGCGCGTCGAACCCTCGGCCCGCCACCGCGATGGCGAAGGTGTTCTGCCACTGCTCGCCGCACGCGTCGACGCACTGGTAGCAGAGGATGCACTTCGAGTAGTCGCGCACGTACAGCTCGTTGTCCACCTTCACCGGCTGGTGCACGTTCGACGCCACGGTGCCGTCCGCCGGCTCGTGGTGCCCGGTCACGGCGTCGTCGCGCCCGGAGCCCGGCTGCGCGGCGGGGCCGTGACGGTCGGGCTGCGCGCCGTACTCGGCGTTCCAGCGTGCGACGTTGCGCGTGAGCGACAGGTCGACCGACGAGCCGAGCAGCTCGAGCACCATGCGCCGGCTGTGGTCGACGCGCTCCGACCGGGTGACGACCTCCATGCCGGCCTCCACCTTGCGCGAGCACGACGGCACCAGCACGCGCGATCCCGTCACCTCCACCATGCACACGCGGCAGGCGTTCTTCGGGGTGATGGTGTCGCCGTAGCAGAGCGTCGGCACTTCCTTGCCCATCGACCGGCAGGCGTCGAGGATCGTCGACCCCTCGGCGACGCTGACCTGTTCCCCGTCGATGGTCAGTGCGACCGCGCGGCGCACGCTCAGTCCCGTGACGGTGTCGGTCATGGCTGCAGCACCCCCAGGCGGGCGATCGCCGATTCGATCGCGTTGTTTGCGGTCTGTCCGAGCCCGCAGATGCTGGCGTCGCGCATCACGCGCCCCACGTCGCGCAGGAGCGCCAGGTCGCCGGGGGTCGTGCCGCGTGCGAGCCGCGAGACGATCTCCTCCTGGCGCACCGTGCCGACGCGGCAGGGCACGCACTGGCCGCACGACTCGTCGCGGAAGAACGCCGCGATCCGGCGGAGCTGGTCGACCATGTCGACGGAGCGGTCGAGCACGAGCACGACGCCCGAGCCGAGCGTCGCGCCGGCCGCGCGCGTGGCCTCCATCGTCAGCGGCAGGTCGAGGTCCCCGGGTCCGACGAAGCCGCCCGCCGCGCCGCCCAGCAGCACCGCGCCCAGCTCGCTGCCGTCGCGCATGCCGCCGGCGAGGCCGATCAGGTCGCGCAGCGTCGGGCCGAACTCCACCTCGTAGACGCCGGGCTCGCGCACCGCCCCCGACACGCAGAAGAGCTTCCGCCCCTTGGATCCCTCGCTGCCCTGCGCGGCCCACTCCGCGCCGCCGCGCAGCAGGATGTGGGGCACGTTCACGAGCGTCTCCACGTTGTTGATCACCGTGGGCTTGCCGAACAGGCCCGACTCGACGGGGAAGGGCGGCTTGTTGCGCGGCTCGCCGCGGTACCCCTCGATCGAGTTGAAGATCGCCGTCTCCTCGCCGCAGATGTAGGCGCCCGCGCCGCGGATGATCGTGACGTCGAAGGCGAAGCCCGCGCCGAGCACGTCGTCGCCCAGCAGGCCCGACCCGCGGCAGGCCGCGATGGCGCGCTCGAGGCTCGCGAGCGCCCGCGGGTACTCGCCACGGAGGTAGATCCACCCGTGGGCGCAGCCCGTCGCGTAGGCGGCGATGGTCATCGCCTCGATCAGCGAAAACGGGTCGCCCTCCAGCACGACGCGGTCCTTGAAGGTGCCCGGCTCGCTCTCGTCGGCGTTGCACACGAGGTGGTGGGGGGCCGCCGGCTGGCCGGCGACGGCCTGCCACTTGCGTCCGGTGGGGAACGCGGCGCCGCCGCGGCCGACGAGACCCGATGCAGTCACCTCGGCGACCACGGCCTCGGGCCCGATCTCGATCGCGCGCGCGAGTGCGCGGTAGCCGTCGTGCGCGCGGTAGTCGTCGAGCGACGAGGGGTCGACGCGGCCCACGCGCCCGAGCAGCACGAGCGTCGAGTCCCCCCGCGCCACCTGCGGGGTGGCCGAGGCGACCGCGGACTCGGCCGACGGCCATGCGCCGCCGGCGAGTGCGGCGAGTTCGCCCGTGGCGAGCGGCGCCGCGAGCTCGTGGCGGACCGTCGCCCCGGCCTCCATCACCAGTGCGGCAGGGGCCCGCTCGCACGCACCGAGGCACGGCGACGGGTGGACGCCCTCCGGCAGGTCCTCCTCGCGCGGCCCGCCCATCGCGCGGCAGGCGAGGTCGACGCACGCGTGCACCTGGCGGCGCTCGCGCGGCTCCATCGAGAACAGTGCGTAGAAGCTCGCGACGCCGTAGACCTCTGCGGGGGCGACGTCCATGCGCTCGGCGACGTAGTTGATGGCGCCGCGGCTGATCCAGCCGATGCGGTCGTTGACCGAGTGCAGGACGGGGAGCAGCTGGTGGCGGATGCCCCGGAGCGCCTCGCCGCCGCGGACCGCGCGCAGGTTCGTCCCGCCCCTCAGCGCGCCGGGCTCGTCGGGTGCAGGGGCGCCGATCACGGCGTCGACAGCGGCGCGCTCCCCGCTCGTGGCGACCGACGACGAGATCTTCAGGTCCACGGCGGCGCCAGCGTAGTGCTGGCTAGTCGCCGGCCACCGCAGCCTCCAGGCGCTCGATGCGCACTGCGGCGGCCTTGAACTCGGCGGTGCCCGACTTGGGGTCGACCGCGTCGATCGTGAGGAGGTTGGTGTTCACCTCGTCGGGGAAGTGCATCGTCATGAAGACGAGCCCCGGTCGCAGCGCGGGGTCGACGCGCACGGGTGCGGTCACCGCGCCGCGCGGCGAGGCGATGCGCACGACCTCGCCGTCGGCCACCCCGAGCGACGCGGCGTCCTCCGGCGAGACGTCGACGGTCTCGCCGAAGCGCAGCGGGCTGGAGAATCCGCCCGACTGCACGCCCGTGTTGTACGAGTCCAGCCGGCGGCCGGTCGTGAGGCGCAGCGGGAACTCCGGCGTGCACGACTCCACGGGTGGTTCGTCGACCACCACGCTGAACGGCGCGAGACGCCCGCGGTCCTCGGGCCGCTCGGCCCACAGGCGGCCGTGCAGGAAGGTCGGCTCGAGCGCATCCTCCGAATAGCACGGCCACTGGATGCCGCCGAGTTCCTCGAGCCGTGCATACGTCATGCCACGGTGCATCGGCGACAGGCTGCGCAGCTCGTTCCAGACGTCCTCGGAGCTGCGGTTCGGCCAGTCGTGGCCCATCGCGCGGGCGAGCTCGACGATGATCGCGATGTCGTCGCGCGCTCCGCCCGGCGGGTCGATCGCCTTGCGCACGCGCTGCACGCGGCGCTCCGAATTGGTCACCGTGCCCTCCGCCTCGCACCACGATGCGGAGCCCGGGAGCACGACGTCGGCGAGCTCGGCGGTCTTCGTGAGGAAGATGTCCTGCACGACGAGGTGGTCGAGCGACTCGAGCAGGTGGACCGCGTGCGACACGTCCGCCTCCGACTGCGCGGGGTTCTCGCCGACGACGAAGAGCCCGGTGAGGCTGCCCTCGGACATGGCCTCGAACATCTGGGTGAGGTTGCGTCCGTTTCGGGAGGGGATGACGGAGCCCCACGCGGCGTCGAACTTCGCGCGTGCAGCATCGTCCTCGACGTCCTGGAAGCCCGGCAGGCGGTTGGGCAGCGCGCCCATGTCGCCGCCGCCCTGCACGTTGTTCTGGCCGCGCAGCGGGTTGAGCCCCGCGTTCGGACGGCCGACGTGGCCGCAGAGCAGCGCGAGGTTGATCAGCGACAGCACGTTGTCGACCCCGTTGTGGTGCTCGGTGATGCCGAGGGTCCAGCAGAGCTGCGCGGTCGGGGCGGTCGCAAACGCGTGGGCGAGCTCGCGGATGGCGCCGGCCGGCACGCCGGTCACGGCGCTGCCGCGCTCCAGCGTCCACTCCTCGACGGACGCGGCATACGCCTCGTAGTTGGAGGTGGCGCGCTCGATGAAGCCGCGGTTCGCGAGCCCGGCATGGATGATCTCCCGGGCGATGGTGTTGGACAGCGCGATGTCGGTGCCGACGTCGAGTCCGAGCCACAGGTCGGCCCACTGGGCGGTCTCGCTGCGCCTCGGGTCGACGACGTAGAGCTTCGCGCCGTTGCGCACGCCCTTGAGCACGTGGTGGAAGAAGATCGGGTGGGCCGCGCGGGCGTTCGAGCCCCACATCACGATCAGGTCGGTCTGCTCGACCTCGCTATACGACGACGTCCCGCCGCCTGCCCCGAAGACCGTGGCCAGACCGACCACGCTGGGAGCGTGTCAAGTTCGGTTGCAGGAGTCGATGTTGTTCGTGCCGACGACGGTGCGGGCGAACTTCTGCAGCACGAAGTTCAGCTCGTTGGTCGACTTGGAGCACGAGAAGAAGCCCATGGCGTCGGGGCCGCGCTCGGCGACCACCCGGCGGAACCCCTCGGCTGCCCGGCCGAGCGCCTCCTCCCACGAGGCGGGACGCAGCACGCCGCCGTCGCGGACGAGTGGCTGGGTGAGGCGCTGCAGCGGTGCGTGGCGGTGCCGTGGCATGGGCGAATCGTAGGCGGCGACGCGCGCAATGCGCGGACGCACCCCGTCACGTTTCCGGACGCTCGGTAGCATTCGTCATTCGTCCGGCAGAGTCGCCGGACCTTGTCTGCAGGGGAGAACAGGCACATGGCGTTTCCGTCGGACCTCGAGATCGCACGAGCGGCAACCGCCAGGCCGCTCACGGACATCGCGTCGATGATGGGCATCGGGGCGCACCTGCTCGAGCCCTACGGCTCGAACCTGGCCAAGATCCGCCTCGAGGCGATCGACGAGCTGGCCGACCGGCCGCGGGCGAAGTACGTGGTCGTCACGGCGATCACGCCCACCCCGCTCGGCGAGGGCAAGACGACGACCACGGTCGGGCTCGGCCAGGCAATGAAGCACATCGGCCGCAACGCCGTCATCAGCCTCCGCCAGCCGAGCATGGGACCGACCTTCGGCATCAAGGGCGGCGCCGCCGGCGGCGGCTACAGCCAGGTGATCCCGATGGAGCAGCTCAACCTGCACCTCACGGGCGACTTCCATGCCGTCACCGCCGCGCACAACCTGCTGTCGGCGATGGTGGACAACCACCTGCACCAGGGCAACGAGCTCGGGCTCGACATCGACAACATCACCTGGCGACGGGTGCTCGACGTGAACGACCGGTCGCTGCGCAACATCATCGTCGGCCTCGGAACCAAGGAGGACGGCGTCGTCCGCCAGACCGGGTTCGACATCACCGCGGCGTCCGAGGTCATGGCGATCCTCGCCCTCGCGACGTCCATGGAGGACATGCGCGCGCGCCTCGGCCGCATCGTCGTCGGCTACGACGGGTCCGGCACGCCGGTGACCGCCGAGCAGCTGAGCGGCGCCGGCTCGATGGCCGTGATCATGCGGGACGCGATCAAGCCGAACCTGCTGCAGACGCTCGAGAACACGCCGGTCATCGTCCACGCAGGGCCGTTCGGCAACATCGCCCACGGCAACTCCTCGATCATCGGCGACCTCGTCGGCATCCGCGGCGGCGACTACCTCATCACCGAGGCCGGGTTCGGCGCCGACATGGGTGCCGAGCGCTTCTTCAACATCAAGTGCCGCGCCTCGGGCCTCGTGCCCGACGCGGCGGTGCTCGTCACCACCGTGCGCGCGCTGAAGGCGCACTCGGGCAAGTACAAGATCGTCGCCGGGAAGGCCCTCCCGCCCGAGCTGCTGGCGGAGAACCCCGCGGACGTGGAGGTCGGCGGCGAGAACCTGCGCAAGCAGATCGAGAACGTGAAGGCCCACGGAGTGACGCCGGTCGTGGCGATCAATTCCTTCCCGACGGACCACAAGTCGGAGCACGAGGTGATCGCCCGCATCGCCGCGGCCGCCGGCGCGCGCGTCGCGGTGTGCAACCACTTCGGCGAGGGTGGCAAGGGTGCGGTCGAGCTTGCCAACGCGGTCGTCGAGGCGTGCAACGAGCCGAGCGGCTTCACGTTCCTCTACGAGGACTCGGCGACGCTCAAGCAGAAGATCGAGACCGTCGCGAAGACGATCTACGGCGCCGCGGACGTGTCCTACACGGCGCTCGCCAACAAGCAGCTGAAGACGTACACCGACAACGGCTTCGCGTCGATGCCGGTGTGCATCGCCAAGACGCACCTCTCCATCAGCGGCGATCCGTCGCTGAAGGGAGCGCCGACCGGCCACACCCTCGCGGTGCGCGAGGTGCGCGCCTCGGTGGGCGCCGGCTTCGTCTACCCGATCTGCGGCGAGATGCGCACCCTGCCGGGCCTCGGCACCAAGCCGGCGGCGGCGATCATCGACTTCGACGACGACGGCGAGATCGTCGGACTGTCGTGAACCCGGCGCGCACCCCGGGCGGCGCCGTCCTCATGGACGGCGAGGCGCTGCGGGACCGGATCGTCGCCCGCCTGCGCGGCACGGTGGAGGCAGCAGGCGGGCCGAGGCCCTGTCTGGCGACGGTGCTGGTCGGCGACGACAAGCCGAGCCACATCTACGTGCGCTGGAAGCACAAGAAGGCCGAGGAGGCCGGGATGCTCTCCAAGGGCGTCGAGCTGCCCGGCTCGGCCTCGCAGGCGCAGGTGGAGGACGCGGTCGGCGCGTTCGCAGCCGACCCGTCGGTGCACGGCATCCTCCTCCAGCTGCCGATCCCGGCGGCCCTGGATGCCGAGCGCGTGCTCGCGCTCATCCCGCCGGAGAAGGACGTGGACGGCCTCACCGAGGCGTCGATGGGCCGTCTCATGCGCGGCCTCCCCGGCCACGTGCCGTGCACGCCCCTCGGCGTGATGCGGCTGCTCGAGGCGTACGGCATCGAGACGCGCGGCAAGCGGGCGGTGGTGATCGGGCGCTCCGCGCTCGTGGGCCTGCCGCAGACGCTGCTGCTCATCCGCGCCGACGCCACGACGACGTGCGCCCACTCCCGCACCCGCGACCTGGTCGAGGCGTGCCGCGACGCCGACATCATCGTGTCGGCGGTCGGTGTCGCGCGCCTGATCGGCCCCGACCACGTGAAGCCCGGTGCGACGGTGGTCGACGTGGGCGTGTCGCGCGTGGAGTCGAAGATCGTCGGCGACGTCGACTTCGACGCCGTGCAGGCGGTGGCGGGGGCCATCACGCCCATGCCGGGCGGCACGGGCCCGATGACGATCGCGTGCCTCCTCGAGAACACCGTCGAGGCGGCGCGGATGCTCGGCGCGTTCCCCCCGGCCTAGACGGACGCGGGGGCCTGCAGGCGGCGCGCCGCCGACTGCGTCAGCCGGTCGAGCACGCTCGCCATGAGCACGACGGCGATGCCGACCTCCGCGCCCAGCCCGGTGCCGCCGGCCGCGGTGAGGGCCTCGATCGACCGGTAGCCGAGGCCGCCGCCGCCCACCATGCCGGCGATGATCGCCATCGCCAGCACCATCATCACCATCTGGTTCACGGCGAGGACGATGGATGGCATCGCGAGCGGGATGCGCACCCCCCACAGCAGCTGGCGCTGCGACGCGCCGAACGTCGTCGCCGCCTCGACCGTCTCGGTGTTCACCTGCCGGATGCCGAGCGACGTGAGCCGGATGCCGGGGGGGATGGCGTAGACGACCGCGGCGACGACGCCCGGCACGGGTCCGACGGTGAAGAGCATGACGAACGGGATGGCGTAGATCAGCGGGGGGATCGTCTGCAGCGAGTCGAGCAGCGGCGACAGCGCGCTCTCGATGCGCGGACGTCGTCCCAGCCACACGCCGGTCGGCACCGCAATGGCGATCGACAGCAGCACCGCGACGACCGTCTGGGCGAAGGTATCGGTCGCGTCGACCCAGAGACCGGTCGCGCCGATGAACGCGGTCGCCGCGGCGGTGAACAGTGCGACGCGTGCGCCGGCCACGAGCCAGGCGAACGCCGCGCCTGCGACCACCACGGCCTGCCACGAGAGGACCTCGGTCATCAGGCTGCGGGTGCGCAGCAGCACGTCGCGCACCACGAAGTCGTTGAACGGGCGGGTGGCGAACGACAGGGTGTCGCGCACCCAGGCGACGGCATCGTCGAGCGGGGCCGCGAACGAGGAGCCCCACGAGAACGGAAACGCGCCGTGGCCGAGCACCTTCCCGGCCACGGTCGCGGCGACGACCGCGCCGACGGCGCTCCACAGCACCCGCCGCGGCACGCGGGTGCGCGGCCGGTCGGGCGCGGTGACGAGCGACTGCGTCACGCGGTCGAGGACGAACGCCACGGCGACGACCGCGAGGCTGATCACGAGCCCGCGCCCCGGGGAGAGCTGGCGGACGGTCTGGTTGATGGCCTGCCCGAGCCCGCCGGCACCCACGAGCGTGGCGATCACCACGATGCCGAGCGCCATCATCACGGTCTGGTTCACGCCGGCGACGATCGACGGCATCGCGAGCGGGATCTGCACGCGCGAGAGCGTCTGGCGCCGGGTCGCGCCGAACATCCGTGACGCCTCCACCGCCTGTGGCGGCACCTGCCGGATGCCGAGGACGGTGAGCCGCACCATCGGCGGCAGCGCATAGATGATGGTGGCGATGGCCGCCGGCACCTGGCCGATCCCGAAGAGGAGCACCGTTGGAATCAGGTAGATCGTCGCGGGCACCGTCTGCATCGCGTCGAGCAGCGGTCGAAGCGTCGTCTCGACGCGCGGCCGGAACGCCGCCCAGATGCCGAGCGGGACGCCAACCGCCACGGAGAATGCGACGGCCACCGACATCAGCGAGATCGTCTCGATGCTCTCCTTCCAGACCCCGACGACGCCTGGGTAGGCGACGGCGAGCGCGCAGGCGGCCGCGAGCCCGAAGCGGCGCGACTTGGCGACGAGCAGGAACACCGCGACGATCGGCACGTACCACGGCAGCCAGGTGAGGAACGCCTCCACCGAGTCGAGTCCCGTGCGGACGAGCCACGTGAACGGGTCGAGGATCCACGTGAAGAGCCAGTGGCCGTCGCGGCTGTCGCGGATCCACTCCTGCGCGGAGTTCACGGGCCCTGCGATGCCGAGGTTCAACGAGCCGGGGAATCCCGGCGCACCGAGCAACTGCGCCGCGGCGAGTGCTGCGAGGACCGCGCCCGCGGTGGCGAGGCGCCGCTGCAGGGCCGACGGACGCGCCGGCGCAGCGGTCAGCGGCGCCACTGCGCTCATCTGCGCTCGGCCGCGAGGATCCCGGCGACCGCGCGCCGGTCGATGACGCCGAGGTTGCGGCCGTCCGCGTCGACCACGCCGACCGGCTCGTCGCGGTCGAGGAGCATCGGGATCACCGTCTCGAGCAGCGCATCGGCCTGCACCGACCGGGGTGCGGGACCGCCCGGGGTGGCGAGCGCCCGGGCGCGGAGCACCTTGGCGCGCGGCACGTCGGTCGTGAACTCGCGCACGTAGTCGGTGGCCGGGTTCGCCACGATCTCCTCGGGGGTGCCGACCTGGTCGAACTCGCCGTCCTTCATGATCGCGATGCGGTCGCCCAGCCGGAGCGCCTCGGCGAAGTCGTGCGTGATGAACACGATCGTGCGCTGCAGCGACTTCTGCAGGCGGAGCAATTCGTCCTGCATCTCGCGCCGGATCAGCGGGTCGAGCGCGGAGAAGGGCTCGTCGAACAGGAGGATCTCCGGGTCGACGGCGAGCGCGCGCGCGAGTCCGACGCGCTGCTGCATGCCGCCCGAGAGCTGCTGGGGGTAGCTGTCGGCCCAGCCGGTCAGTCCGACGACGTCGAGCACCTCGCGCGCCCTCGCAAGGCGGGCGTCGCGGGGCACGCGCTGAACCTCGAGGCCGTAGGCGACGTTGTCGAGGACCTTGCGGTGGGGGAACAGGCCGAAGTGCTGGAAGACCATCGACATGCGGCCGCGCCGCACTGCGCGCAGCTGCTCGTCGTCCATCTGCAGGATGTCGGTGCCGTCCAGCAGCACCTCGCCGCGCGTCGGCTCGATGAGGCGCGAGATGCAGCGGATGAGCGTCGACTTGCCGCTGCCCGAGAGGCCCATGACCACGAAGGTCTCGCCGCGCCCGACGTTGAACGACACGTCGCGCACGCCGATCGTCTGCTGCAGATGGGAGATCACCTCTGCCCGGGTGGCGCCGACCTGCGCGCGCGCAATCGCGTCGTCGGGGTTGCCGTGCCCGAACACCTTCCAGACGTGCCGAACCTCGATCGCGGGCGAGCCGCTGCCGGACATGTGCGCGACTGTATCCCCGCCATGGACGGGCGGTTCCGTGCCGGCAGGGTAGGGCTACGCTCGGCGTGGTCATACGAGCCGGGGGATCCGGCAGAGGGGGAAACACGCAATGAGAGGTTCACGCAAGGCCCTGGCCGGCGGACTGCTCGCGGCGGCTGCACTGATCGTCGCCGCGTGCGGCGGGTCGGATGCAGCCAGCGACGAGGCCGTCACGGAGGACACCGCCGCGGCGGTGGCCGGTGGCACGGAGACGATCCGCATCGCCCGAAACAACTGGTCGGCTTCGGCCGTCGAGACCGAGATCGTCAAGCTGCTCATCGAGCAGCAGCTCGGCAACCCCGTCGAGATCGTCGACATCGACGAGAACGCCATGTTCGCCGGCATCTCGGCGGGCGACCTCGACGCCAACGTCGAGGTCTGGCCGTCGGGCGTCACGCCGGACGAGCAGGCGTTCATCGACGACGGCTCGATCCTCAGCGCGGGCGAGCTCGGTTCGATCGGCAAGATCGGCTGGTTCGTGCCGGACTACGTGCTCGAGCAGTTCCCCGAGCTCGCGACGTCGTGGGAGGCGCTGAAGGACCCGGCCGTCGCCGAGGCCTTCGCCACCGCTGCCACGGGCAAGAAGGGCCGCTTCCTCGGCATGGACCCGTCGTTCTCGCAGTACGACGAGGGCATCATCGCAACGCTGGGCCTGCCCTTCGAGGTGCAGTTCTCGGGTTCCGAGGCCGCCACGCAGGCCGAGATCGCCACGCTCGCAGCGGACAAGACGCCGCTGATCATGTACTACTGGACGCCCTCGGGTGCCGTCGGCAAGTACGGCCTCAAGAACATCGCGCTTCCCGCGCCGACCGTCGACTGTGCGGCCGATGCGGCGAACTGCGACGGCGACTATCCGGAGGACGTGCTCTTCAAGATCGTGTCGGCGAAGCTGAAGGACAAGGACGCCGCCGTCCACGCGTTCTTCGAGAAGTTCACGATCACGACCGAGGACCAGCTGACGTTCCTCACGCAGGTCGACATCGACGGCATGTCGCCGGCCGATGCCGCAGCCGAGTGGGTGAAGAACAACGAGGCGGTCTGGTCCGCCTGGTTCTCCTAGAACCCAGCCAGCAGCATCCAGACAGCGGGGAAGGTGGCGGGGCGGGAGTCCCGCCACCTTTCTCGTTCCGGTGGTCGTCGCGCCCCCGTCGGGGGCAGGTGACAGACTTTCGCGCGATGAAAGGGGGAGCCATGGCCGACGCGGGGTTCGACGAGCAGTTCGACGTCGTGATCGTCGGCGGCGGCTCCGCGGGCAGCGTGCTCGCGGCGCGCATCACCGAGCACTCGTCGAAGCGCGTGCTCGTCCTCGAGGCCGGCCGCCGCGACTGGTGGTTCGACCCGTTCATCCACATGCCCGCCGCCCTGACGTACCCCATCGGGAGCCGCTTCTGGGACTGGATGTACTCGTCGCAGCCGGAGCCGCACCTGAACGGGCGCCGCGTCGCGCACGGGCGCGGCAAGGTGCTCGGCGGCTCGTCGAGCATCAACGGCATGATCTTCCAGCGCGGCAACCCGCTCGACTACGAGCGCTGGGCGGCGGACCCCGGGATGGAGTCGTGGAGCTACGCCCATTGCCTGCCGTACTTCAAGCGGATGGAGAATTGCACCGCCGCGGCCGACGACGATCCGTTCCGAGGCACGTCGGGGCCGCTGCACCTCCGCCGCGGCCCGGTGCGCAACCCGCTGTTCGGCGCGTTCTTCGACGCCGTGCAGCAGGCCGGTTACCCGCTGACCGACGACGTGAACGGCTTCCGCCAGGAGGGCTTCGCCGCGTTCGACGCCACCATCAAGGGCGGCCGCCGCTTCAGCGCGTCGCGGGCCTATCTGCGCCCCGCGCGGGGCAGGAAGCACCTCACCGTCCGCTGCCGTGCGCTCGCCACGAGGGTCATCGTGGAGGGCAAGACCGCCGTCGGCGTCGAGTACCGGCAGGGCGGGGGCGCGCCGAGGCGCGTGCGTGCGGGCGAGGTGATCCTCTGCGGGGGCGCCTTCAACAGCCCGCAGCTGCTGCAGGTCTCCGGGATCGGCGATCCCGCGGTGCTGAAGTCCGCGGGGATCGAGCCGATCCACGACCTGCCCGGCGTCGGCGCCAACCTGCAGGACCACCTCGAGGTCTACGTGCAGCACGCCTGCACGAAGCCGGTGTCGCTCAACCCGCTGCTCGCCAAGTGGCGCGCGCCGTTCATCGGCTTCGCGTGGCTGTTCGGCCGCGGCCCGGGCGCGTCGAACCACTTCGAGGGCGGCGGCTTCGTGCGCAGCAACGACGAGGTGCGCTACCCGAACCTGATGTTCCACTTCCTGCCGATCGCGGTGCGCTACGACGGCACGCAGCCGGCCGGTGGCCACGGCTACCAGGTGCACATCGGACCGATGTACTCGAACTCGCGGGGGCACCTGCGCGCAGTGTCGCCCGACGTGCGGGACAAGCCGGCGTTCACCTTCAACTACCTCTCGACGCCGGAGGACCTGCGCGAGTGGGTGGAGGCGGTCGCCATCGCCCGCTCGATCCTCAACCAGCCGGCGTTCGCCCCGTTCAGCGGCGGCGAGATCTCGCCCGGACCGGGGGTCGCCACCGACGACGAGGTCCTCGACTGGGTCCGCCGCGACGCCGAGACGGCCTACCACCCGTCCTGCACGTGCCGGATGGGCACCGACCGGATGTCGGTCGTCGATCCGACGACGATGAAGGTCCACGGCATGGAGGGCCTGCGCGTGGTGGACGCCTCGGCGATGCCGTACGTGACCAACGGCAACATCTACGCGCCGGTGATCATGATGGCCGAGAAGGCCGCCGACCTGATCCTCGGCCGCACCCCGCTGGCGCCGGAACCGGTGCCGTTTTACATCGCTCCGCCGGCTGGGTAGGGCCGTGGCGCACGGGCGCTGATAGCCTGCAAGGCGTGATATATCTGCGCGGCGCGCGCCGGGCGGACATGGGGGTGCACACGTGAGCGACAGCGACGACATCGATCTGGCGGCCCTGTCCGACGAGGACCTGGTGCTCCAGATGCACGACGACCTCTACGACGGGTTGGGCGAGGAGATCGTCGAGGGCACCACCATCCTGCTCGACCGCGGCTGGGGTCCGGACAAGGTGCTGCAGGAGGCGCTCGTCGAGGGCATGCGCATCGTCGGCGTCGACTTCCGCGACGGCATCCTCTTCGTGCCCGAGGTGCTGCTGGCGGCGAACGCGATGAAGGCGGGAATGGCCATCCTCCGTCCGCTGCTCGCCGAGACCGGCGCCGAGTCGGTCGGCAAGGTCGTGATCGGCACCGTCAAGGGCGACATCCACGACATCGGCAAGAACCTCGTGGCGATGATGCTCGAGGGTGCCGGCTTCGAGGTCGTCGACCTCGGCATCAACACCGACGCCGACAAGTTCGTCGCCGCGCTCGAGGAGCACAAGCCCGACATCCTGGGGATGTCCGCGCTGCTCACCACCACCATGCCGTACATGAAGGTCGTGATCGACACCATGAAGGAGAAGGGCCTCCGCGACAAGTACATCGTGCTCGTCGGCGGCGCCCCGCTGAACGAGGAATTCGGCGTCGCCGTGGGCGCGGACGCCTACTGCCGCGACGCTGCCGTGGCGGCCGAGACGGCGAAGCAGCTGGTCACGGCGCGCCGCACCCGCACGGCCGAGCCGCCGGGTCCGTCGGTCGCCTGACGCGCGCTCCAGTGGCGACGCGTCCCATGATCGTGGCGTGCGGAGCGCTCGTGAGCGAGCTGCGCGCCGTGCTCGGACAGGTCGCTGCGTCGGGTGGGGTCGAGATGCGCTTCCTTCCCGCCAACCTGCACAACCGGCCCGAGGGCATCGTGCCGGCGCTGCGCGAGCACCTCGACGCGGCGCGTGAACAGGGTCGCGAGGTCTTCGTGGGCTACGCCGACTGCGGCACGGGTGGCGATCTCGACCGCCTGCTCGAGGGACATCCCGGCGTCGCCCGCCTGCCGGGCGCGCACTGCTACGAGTTCTTCGCGGGCGCGGACGTGTTCGCGCTGCTCCACGACGAGGAGCCCGGCACCTTCTACCTGACCGACTTCCTCGCGAAGCACTTCCGCCCGCTGGTCTGGGAGGGACTCGGCCTCGACCGGCACCCGCAGCTGCGCGACGACTACTTCGGTGCGTACCGGCGGGTGGTCCTCCTCTCGCAGGCAGGTGACGATGCGGTGCTCGCGGCTGCGGCCGAGGCGGCGGCGATGCTGGGACTCCCGCTCGAGCACCGCCATACCGGCCTCGGCCACCTCGCGGACGCAATCCCGGTGACGGTTCGCATGGCGGGAGCGGCCTGATGCCCCGCACCGGTTCGTCGATCGTCGTCATCAAGTGGCGCGACATCCCCGCGCAGGTCAACGCGCAGTTCGGGAGGGAGCGGTACCAGGTCGTGCTGCCGGCGCGCTTCCAGCGGGCCATCGACCGTGCGAAGCGCAAGTCGAACATCTACACCGCCGAGGAGGACGTGGCGCAGTGGGTGCGCGAGACGCTCCCCCTCGAGGGGACGATGGAGGACGCCGCGAACGCCGTCGCGTCGCGGCTCGAGGCCGAGTTCCCGCGCGAACGCCTCGGGCGCATCGCCTACGCGGGCGGATTCGAGAAGGACGTGGAGCAGCACGACGTGCCGGCGGAGGAACTCGCCGCGCTCGAGGAGCTCGACGAGGAAGCATGACCGGCGCACCCGCGACCGGCACGACAAGAAGGCAGGAACCATGACCGACACCGTGCTCTCGTCCCCGACCAAGGAGGTCGTGATCGGCTTCGAGCGTCCGTTCGTGATGATCGGCGAGCGGATCAACCCGACGGGCAGGAAGCTCCTCGCCGAGGAGATGAAGAACGGCGACTTCAGCCGCGTCGAGGCCGACGCCATCGCGCAGGTCGAGGCCGGTGCGCACATGCTGGACGTCAACGCGGGCATCCCGCTCGCCGACGAGCCCGCGCTGCTGGCCCGCGCGGTCGAGCTCGTGCAGTCCGTCGTGAACGTGCCGCTGTCGATCGACTCGTCGATCATCGAGGCGCTCGAGCGAGGGCTCTCGGTGTACAAGGGCAAGGCGCTCGTCAACTCGGTGACGGGGGAGGACGAGTCGCTCGAGCGCGTGCTGCCGCTCGTGAAGAAGCACGGCGCCGCGGTCGTGGCGATCTCGAACGACGAGACCGGCATCAGCATGGACCCGGACGTGCGGTTCGCGGTGGCGAAGAAGATCGTCGAGCGCGCGGCCGACCACGGCATCCACCACAGCGACGTGGTCGTCGACCCGCTGGTCATGCCCATCGGCGCACTCGGCCAGGCCGGTCAGCAGGCGTTCCGCCTGATCCGCCGCCTGCGCGAGGAGCTGAAGGTCAACACCACGTGCGGCGCATCGAACGTGAGCTTCGGCCTCCCGAACCGCCACGTGGTGACGGGCACGTTCCTGTCGATGGCGATGGGCGCCGGCATGACGTCGGCGATCATGAGCCCGCTGCACGCCGAGGTGAAGGCCGCCGTGCTCGCCGCCGACGTGCTCACCGGCAACGACAAGGACTGCGCCATGTGGATCCGCGCGAACCGCGACCCGAACGCGCCGGCCGACGAGCGCCGCGGCGGACGCCGCCGCCGGCAGGCCGAATAGCCCCCCGCCCCCGGCCGTGGCCCAGCACCGCATCGTCTTCACGCCGTCCGGACTCGACGCATCCGTCGAGTCCGGCACGACCGTGCTCGACGCGGCACGCCGTCTGGGCGTCGACCTCGACTCGGTGTGCGGCGGTCGCGGCATCTGCGGCCGCTGCCAGGTCACGCCGGGCACGGGGTCGTTCCCGAAGTGGGGCATCGAGGCCACGGCGGCGTCCCTGACCGCGCCCGGTCCGGCCGAGACCGAGTACCGGGGCAAGCGGCCGCTCGACCCGGGCAACCGGCTCGGATGCATGGCGGGGGTCTGCGGGGACGTCGTCGTCGACGTGCCGGCATCCAGCCAGGTGCACCGCCAGGTCGTGCGCAAGGGCCTCGACCTCGGCGAGGTGCGGATCGACCCGTCGTTCGTCCTGCTCTACGTGGAGGTGGCACCGTCGTCCCTCGGCGACGCAGTGACGGCGTGCGACGCGATCGCATCCGCGGTGTCCGAGCAGCACCGCCGGACGCGCCCGGCCTTCGCACCGCACGTGCTGCGCGACGTGCACCGCGCCGTCGAGCGGGGCGGCGGCGGGGCCACGGTGGCGCTCCGATGGGCCGGCGACGAGGTCGTCGCCGTCTTCCCCGGCTTCGTCGAGACGGTGTACGGCGTCGCGATCGACGTGGGCAGCACCACGGTTGCGGGGCACCTGCTCGACCTGACGACGGGTGAGCGCGCCGCCAGCGCGGGCCGGATGAACCCGCAGATCCGCTTCGGCGAGGACCTGATGAGCCGCGTGTCGTACGTGATGATGAACCCGGGCGGCGACGCCGAACTGACGGCGGCGATCCGGCTGGCGGTCAACGAGCTCGTCGACGAGCTCGTCGGCGCCGCGGACACCGGCCTCGACCGGGTGCTCGAGGTGGTGCTCGTCGGCAATCCCGTGATGCACCACATCCTCCTCGGCATCGACCCGACGCCGCTCGGTGCCGCCCCGTTCGTGCTCGCCACCGACGAGGCCGTGTCGGGGCACGGCTCGGTCATCGGGCTCCGAGCCCCGAACGCGTCGTTCTACGTCGGGCCCTGCATCGCGGGCCACGTCGGCGCCGACACGGCGGGGGCGATCCTCGCCGAAGGTCCGCACCGCGGCCGCGACGTGCAGCTCCTCGTCGACGTCGGCACCAACGCCGAGATCGTGCTCGGCGACGTGCGCACGCAGTTCGCCGCGTCGTCGCCGACGGGTCCGGCCTTCGAGGGTGCGCAGCTGAGCTGCGGGCAGCGCGCGACGGCGGGTGCGATCGAGCGCGTCCGGATCGACCGTGCGACGCTCGAGCCGCGCGTGAAGGTGATCGGCATCGAGCCGTGGTCGGACGAGCCAGGCTTCGACGAGGCCGTGGCGCGGACGCCGGTGACCGGCGTCTGCGGATCGGGGATCATCGAGGTCGTCGGCGAGATGTACCTGTCGGGGATCATCGACCAGGATGGCGTCGTCCAGGGTTCGCTCGCGCCCCGCTCGCCGCGCGTCGTCGCCGACGAGCGGACGTTCTCGTACGTGCTCTGGGAGCGCGGCGGAGTCCGTCTGCTGGTGACGCAGAACGACGTGCGCGCCATCCAGCTGGCCAAGGCCGCCCTGCGCGCGGGCATCGACCTCCTGGTGGAGCACGCGGGGTCGCCGGCGCTCGGCGACATCCGGCTCGCGGGCGCCTTCGGCGCGCACATCGACCCCGTCTACGCCATGGTCATCGGTCTCGTGCCCGACTGCCCGCTCGGAGGCGTGCGCGCCGTGGGAAACGCCGCCGGCACGGGTGCGGCCCAGGCCCTGTTGTCGCGCGCGGCACGCGCGGAGATGGAAGCTGCCGTGAGGGGCGTGACCAAGATCGAGACGGCGACGGAGCCCCGGTTCCAGGAGCTGTTCGTCGCCGCCATGGCGTTCCCCCACGCGAGCGCGCCGGTGCCGAACCTGGCGTCCGTGGTGGAACTCCCGCCGCGGATCGAGGCCGATCCGTCGGCCCGTGGGAGAATGCGGAACAGGAGAAGGGGAGGACGCGATGAGTGACGAGCGCCAGCGACGCGGAGGCGGACGTGCGGGCCGGCAGGGGAGCAGGAGGGCCGCGCAGCGCGATGCCTACCTGGCCCGTTCCATCGCCCCGTACGAGCTCGTCGGCGAGGAGGGCCTCGCGCTGATCGAGTCCGTCGCCGACACGATCCTCGAGGAGATCGGCGTCGAGATCCGCGACTACCCGTCCGCGATCGAGCGCTTTCGCAAGGCCGGCGCGACGGTGGACGGCACGCGCCTCCGCTTCCCGAGGGGGTTGTGCCGCGGCATCATCACGGCGTCCGCGCCGCGGGAGTACGTCCAGCACGCTCGCAATCCGGAGAACTCGGTGCGCATCGGCGGCAACGCGACGGTGTTCGCGCCCAACTACGGCTCGCCGTTCGTGCACGACCTCGACAACGGGCGGCGGTACGCGACGCTCGCCGACTTCCAGAACTTCGTCAAGCTGGCGTACCTCTCGCCGTGGCTGCACCACTCGGGCGGCACGGTGTGCGAGCCGGTCGACGTGCCGGTCTCGAAGCGCCACCTCGACATGGTGTACGCGCACATCCGCTACAGCGACAAGGGCTTCATGGGGTCGGTCACCGCGGGCGAGCGCGCGCAGGACTCGGTGGAGCTCGCGCGCATCGCGTTCGGCGGCGACCTGGCCGACCGGACCGTGATGACCAGCCTCATCAACGCGTCGTCGCCGCTGGTGTGGGACGCGACGATGCTCGCGGCCGCCGAGGTCTACGCGACCAACAACCAGGCGACGATCATCACGCCGTTCATCCTCGCGGGCGCAATGGCGCCGTCGACCTCGGCGGGGGTCGTCGCCCAGACGCTCGCCGAGTCGCTCGTCGGCATGGCCTTCACGCAGCTCGTCCGCCCCGGCGCGCCGGTGGTGTTCGGCTCGTTCGCAAGCTCGATGTCGATGCAGACCGGTGCGCCGACGTTCGGCACGCCCGAGCCCGCGCTGGTGCTGTACACCGTCGCGGCGCTCGCCCGTCGACTCGGCGTGCCGTTCCGCTCGGGAGGCTCGCTCACGTCGTCGAAGCTCCCGGATGCGCAGGCCGCCTACGAGAGCGCCGCGACGCTGGTCCCCACGCTGATGGCGGGGACGAACTTCGTCCTCCATGCCGCCGGGTGGCTCGAGGGCGGCCTCGCGATCGGGTACGAGAAGTTCGTGCTCGACTGCGACCAGCTGGGCATGATGGCGACGTTCGCCCGCGGCCTCGACGTGTCGGACAACGGCCTGGCGCTCTCCGCACAGCGCGAGAACGTGCCCGGGCAGCACTTCCTCGGCACCGCCCACACGCTCGCGAACTTCGAGACGGCCTTCTACCGCTCGGAGACGGCGGACAACAACAGCTACGAGCAGTGGCTGGAGGACGGCTCGAAGGACGCCGCCGTGCGCGCGAACGCGATCTGGAAGGAGCGGCTCGCGTCCTACGAGCCGCCGCCGCTGGACGACGCGATCGACGCCGAGCTGCAGGAGTACATCGCCCGGCGCAAGGCCGACCTTCCGGATACCTTTGCCTGACCGATCATGAGCATCATCTCCGCCCTCATCCCGTCGCGCCGGCGCCCGTCGGCGGCGACCCCCGCCATGCGCGGCCTCGTCGAGGCCATGCGCTACGAACTCATCCCGCTGAAGTCGCTGGACCAGGCCGTCGCCGACCTGCCGCCGGGTGCGCCGGTCTCGGTCACGTGCTCGCCCGCCAAGGGCATCGCGACGACGCAGGAGCTCTCGCTGCAGCTCAAGGCCAAGGGCCACGACGTGGTGCCGCACTTTGCTGCCCGCCTGGTCGAGGGACCGGAGCACGCCGCACGCCTCGCGGCCTGGGTCCGTGAGCACGGCATCCGCGAGGTCTTCATCATCGGCGGCGACGCGGAGGTGCCGCCGCACTACCACTACGCGCTGCCGTTCATGGAGGACTTCCTCGCCGCGAAGCCGGGTTGCTCGACGGTCGGCTTCGGGGCATACCCCGACGGCCACGCGACGATCGCCTCCGGCGACCTGAGCGATGCGATCCACGCAAAGGAGCGGCTCATCAGGAGCCACGGCATGGAGCCGCTGGCCTCGACGCAGATGTGCTTCGATGCGGCCGCGATCCGCTCGTGGCTCCGCGCCGAGCGCGCCCGCGGATTCGGCGCACCCATCAACCTCGGCCTCCCGGGCGTCGTCGACCGCACCCGGCTGATGACGATGGGCATGCGGCTCGGCATCGGCCAGTCGATGCGCTACCTCAGCAAGAACAAGGCGTCGGTCACGCGGATGTTCGCGCCGGGCGGCTTCGACCCGACCCGCCTGCTGGCCGAGCTGGCCGACGATGCGGCGGAGCTCGGCATCCGCGGCATCCATTCGTTCACGTTCAACTCGACCGCCGACACGCGCCAGTGGGCGTCGGCGATCATGGAGGAGGCCGGGCGATGAGCAGCCCCGACGTCGTGGTCATCGGTGGGGGCGTCATGGGCGCCTCGATCGCGCTGGAGCTGTCGCGCAACGGCCGCACGGTGCTCGTGGTCGACAAGGGCGGCGCCCCCGGGGCGGGCTCGACGAGCGCCTCGTCGGCGATCATCCGCTTCACGTACTCCAACTACAACACGATCCTCATGGCGTGGGAGTCGGCGCAGCACTGGTTCAAGTGGAACGAGTTCGTCGGCGCCGAGGACCCGGACGGCATGGCGAAGTACGTGCAGACCGGCTACCTGGTGTTCCTCACCGAGGGCTACGACGGCGTCCGCCAGCGCGAGCTGTGGGACCAGTTCGGCATTCCCTACGAGCTCCTCAGCCCCGAGCAGGTGCGCGATCGCTGGCCCGCCTTCGAGACCGGCAAGTTCTACCCGCCCAAGTCGATCGAGGACCCCGCCTTCGCCGACGATCCGTACGACCAGCTGTGGGCCCTCTACGACCCGCTGAGCGGGTTCATGGACGACCCGATGCTCGCCGCACACAACCTCGCCCACGCGGCGCGGCTCGAGGGCGCCGAGTTCCGGTTCCACACCGAGGTCGTGGAGATCCGCCGCGACGCGGACCGCGTGATCGGCGTGACCCTCGCCGGAGGCGAGCAGGTCGACGCGCCGATCGTCATCAACGCCGCCGGTCCGCACGCCGCGAAGATCAACCGCATGGCCGGCGTCTACGGCGAGATGAAGGTGCACCACCAGCCGCTGCGCCAGGAGGTGTTCTCCCCGCCGGCCCCGAAGGGATTCCGCCTCGAGGACGACGCGCCGATCGTCGCCGACCTCGACCTCGGCCAGTACTTCCGGCCGCACATGGGCGACCTCCTCAACGTCGGCACGACGGAGCCGGCCTGCGATCCGCTGCACTTCATCGAGGATGCCGACGACTGGAACGACTCGACGACGGTCGAGTTCTTCGAGCGCGTCATGCTGCGCCTCGCGCGGCGCCTGCCGGACTTCGGCATCCCGTTGAAGCCGCTCGGCATCGGCGCGCTGTACGACGTGACCGACGACTGGATCCCGCTCTACGACAAGACGAGCCTCGGCGGGTTCTTCATGGCGTGCGGCACCAGCGGCAACCAGTTCAAGAACGCCCCGCTGGTCGGGAAGTTCATGCGCGCGCTGATCGAGGCCGCCGAGCGCGGCGTCGACCACGACGTCGACCCGGTGAAGGTCGTCGGCGCGCACACCGGCCAGGAGATCGATCTCAGTGCGTTCTCCCGGCTGCGCACGCAGGCGGTCACCGCCGGCAACGTGATGGGCTGATGCGCGCCTCGCTGCGAGACCTGCTCGGGCAGGGCAGGGTGCTCCTCGCGGATGGCGCGACGGGCACCAATTACTTCGCGATGGGCCTCGAGTCCGGCGAGCCGCCGGAGTTCTGGGTCACCGACCATCCCGACCGGGTGGCGTCGCTGCACCAGCGGTTCGTCGATGCGGGCGCCGACATCATCCTCACCGACACGTTCGGCTGCAACCGCCACCGGCTGAAGCTGCACCGTGCCGAGCACCGCGTCGCCGAGCTGGCCTCGGGTGCCGCGCGCCTCGCACGCTCGGTGGCCGACGCGGCGTCGCGCCCGGTGGTGGTCGCCGGGTCGGTGGGTCCGACGGGCGAGTTGTTCGAACCCCTCGGCGCGCTGACGGAGGATGCCGCCGTCGAGGCGTTCGCCGAGCAGATCCGCGGGCTCGTCGACGGGGGAGCCGACGTCGCGTGGATCGAGACGATGTCGGCGCCGGAGGAGGCCCGCGCAGCGGCGATGGCGGCCATCCAGGTGGGCGTGGACTACGTGTGCACCATGTCGTTCGACACGGCGGGCCGCACGATGATGGGAGTGCAGCCCGGCGCGCTCGAGGCGGTGTTCGCCGACCTGCCGGTCCAGCCGCTCGCCGTGGGCGCGAACTGCGGCGTCGGCGCGAGCGACATCCTCGTGTCGCTCCTCGAGATGCGTGGATTCACGGTGCCGACCGTGTCCAAGGGCAACTGCGGCATTCCGCGGTTCGAGGGGACGTCGATCCGGTACTCGGGCACCCCGGAGCTCATGGCGAGGTACGCATCGATGGCGGCCGACTCCGGCGCCGCCATCGTCGGCGGCTGCTGCGGCACGTCGCCGGAGCACCTCGCCGCCATGCACGGGGCGCTCGCGGCCCACGTCCGCGGGGCGGCTCCGACGGTCGACGGCATCGTGTCCGAGATCGGCCCCCTGACGAACTCCCTCCCCGGGGCCTCCGGAGAGGGTCGTCGGACCCGCCGCCGCGGCTGATCTTCCGCATACCGACCCAGTCCGGCCAGCAGGTGGGCTCGGACGTCCGGGTGGTGCTGCTCGTCCGACTGGCGACCGGCGCCGTGCTCGACGCCGGGCTCGTCGACGACATCCGGGCCCGCATCCGCCGCGCCGCGACGCCGCGCCACGTGCCTGCGATGGTGCTCGCCGTCGACGACCTCCCGCGCACCCGCAGCAACAAGCTGGTCGAACTGGCCGTCGCCGACGCGGTGAACGGGCGGCCGGTGCGCAACGTCGATGCCATCGCGAACCCGGCGGCGATCTGGGCGATCGCGTCGCGCCCGGAGCTGGTGCTTCCGCCCGGTGCGGAGGGGGCTGGGGCGCGGAGCGCGCCGCCGATAGGCTGAAGCGTCCTTCCGGGGTAGCTCAGCTGGCAGAGCAACGGACTGTTAATCCGTGGGTCGTGGGTTCGATCCCCACCCCCGGAGCGAAAGCTCCACGTGGAATCGGGCGCCGCGCCGACCACGTGCCGTGTGCGGGCCAGTAGCTCAGTGGTCAGAGCAGGGGACTCATAATCCCTTGGTCGTAGGTTCGATCCCTACCTGGCCCACGCGTTCGCGGCGAGACCGTGCGTGACGGGACGCCGGTGATGGCCGTTCATAGACTTTTGTCCCATGAGCACGGGACAAACGTCGGGACGTGCGGGTGCGCTGGTGCGCGTCCTCGCGGTCGCGGCGTTCGCCTGCTCCCTCGCGCTGCCGGCTGGGACTGCCGCGGCCGCCACCTCCGGCACCGGTGCAACCCCGGTCCCCGCTCCGGAGGCTGCCGCGCTGGCCGAGGCGACCGGCATGTCCCGTGCCGAGGCCGAGATCGCGCTCGACCTCGCCGCCCGCATCAACCGTGAACGGGCGGCGCTCGGCATCGCGCCGGTCCGGTTCGACGTGCGGATCGCCGCAACCAGCCTCCTCTGGAGCCGGGGGATGCCGTCGGGCGGGTACCGCCACGACCCGGCCTATCCCGAGGCGATCCGCCGCGCCGTCCGTGCCCCCCTGCGGGTGGCCGCAGAGAACATCCACCACCCGACGGCGGGCAACGAGCTCGCCTGCTTCGGCGCGGCCGACCGGCCGCAAGCGGCGTGCGTCCACGGCGACTTCATGCGCTCGCCGCGGCACCGCGCGAACATCCTGAGTCCGCTCGTCACGAGGGTGGGCATCGGCGTGTCGTGCGGTGAGGGCGGGGCCACGATGTGGGTGACCCAGCGCTTCGCGACGCTCCGGCGCGAGGCGACCTCGGGCGAGATCGCGGCCCTTGCGGCAGTGCAGGTGCCGGATGCCTCGTCTGCTCCGCCGGTCGCAGCCGAGCCGTCGGGTCTGCGCTGCCCGGCGTGACCCGCGTGTCGCGCCCGACCGGCATCCCTGCGCGCGCACGGGCCTACGCCGTCGCGTACGTCGCGAGCGTCGTCGCGGCGAACCTGACGCTCGACGTCTTCCTCGACCTGCCGGTGTTCGGCACCTTCACGTTCGGCACCGTCTTCTTCGCCGCGACCTTCACGTTCCGCGACCGCGTCCACCATCTGTCGGCGTCCCGCGCATGGGTGTACCGCATGATCGCGTGGTGCGCCGTGGCCAACGTCGTGGCCGCCACCGCGACCGCCACGCCGATGCGCTACATCGTCGCGTCGTTCACGGCCATCGTCCTCGCCGAGGGCGCCGACACCGAGGTGTACCACCGGCTGCGCGAGCGCTCGTGGGCGGCGCGGGTGCTGGCGTCGAACGCCGTCAGCGTGCCCGTCGACACGGTGGTGTTCGTCACCATCGCGTTCGCGGGGTCGCTGCCGTTCCGGGACATCCGCGAGATCTTCGTCAACGACGTGCTGTGGAAGTTCGGCATGGCCGCGCTGATCGCCGCGAACGTGACGAGGCGCCAGCGGGCGCGCTGGGCGGTGGCGGCTCCGCGCAGCTAGGCGCGGGGACGGCCGGACGGGTCGACGCTGCCGCCGTGCAGCTCCATCCACGGGCCGCCGATGAGGTCGATGCAGTACGGCACCGCGGGCAGCACGGCGTCGAGGCACTCCGCGATCGCCGCCGGCTTGCCGGGCAGGTTGACGACGAGCGTCGAGCCGCGCAGCGCCGCGACCTGCCGCGAGAGGATCGCGGTCGGCACGGTGCGCAGGCTCGCGGCGCGCATGGCCTCGCCGAACCCGGGCATCGGCACGGGACAGGCGTCCATCGTGGCCTCCGGCGTGACGTCGCGCGGCGCCGGCCCCGTGCCGCCGGTCGTGACGACGAGGCTGCACCCGTCGTCGTCGGCGAGACCGCGGATCGCCGCGGCGATCGTCGCGCGGTCGTCGGGCACGATGCGGCGCACCGCCTCCCACGACGACGCGATGCGGGCAGACAGGTAGTCGACGATCGCGGGGCCGCCGAGGTCCTCGTACTCCCCGCGGGACGCCCGGTCGCTGACGGTGAGCACGCCCACCTTCACGTGGCCGGCCTCGCGGGCGCTCACCACTGCGCGAGCCGGGGGTCGAGGCGGCGCCGGCGCGGCGACACCCGCCACAGGACCGACTTGAGCATCTGGCCGGCGCCGTACCGGAACCCGACCCGTCCGAAGGCGGCGGTCGACAGCGCGCTGATCCGCTCGTTGGCGGCGCGCAGGTCGCGCAGCATCGACTGCTGCAGCGGGTCGAGCACGAACGCCGCGACCCGCTCGGGGTGGTCCTGCCGCTCGAACGAGAACCACGCGTAGTCGCGCTCGTAGACCTCCTCGATCGCGGCGGCGCAGCCGGCGTCATAGACCTGCTCGGGTCCGATGCCGATGCCGCTGTTCAGCCGCTGCAGGCCCACGTTCGTGCCGGCCCGGAGGTTGACGGCGTCGGCGAGCCGCTGCAGGTCGCCGGGCCGGTCGAGCCGCGCGATGACGTCGTAGTCCACCTGGTCGACGTACAGGGTGTTGAACTGCGGGCGGAAGTGGTCGTCGCGCATGAACAGCTCGGGATCGGCGCGCAGTGCCGTGGCGAAGCGCCCGAACGTCGCGGGCACGTCGAGCCTCCCGTCGACGAGGACGTCGGCGCAGCGGACGAGCACCTCGGGGTCGGTACCCGGGGCGCGCAGGAGCACGCGGTTCTCCCACGACGAGTACGCGCGGCGCAACGGGTCGCGCAGCGCTGCGACCCGCATCCAGTCGGGCGAGTCGATGATCTCCCACTGCCTCCTGCGGGGAAGCGCGTGGAACCGCTGCAGCCCGTGCACGAGGTAGTTGTGGATCGTCTGCTCCTGCGACACGTTGGCCGAGATGACCCGCCGCGAGGCCTCCTCGTTCCAGGATCCCTCGACCTGCGCGAGGAACAGCTTGAGCGTGCTGCACGCCACCTTGGTGACGGGCACGTACAGCACCTTCGTGCGCGGTGCGACGAGCGCGTAATTGAGGAGGTCGGGGAGGTGCGGCTGCCGGTTGTGGGCCATCAGCGGACCGGTCCGCGTTCCCCGATGAGCGCCACCAGCGCCGCGACGGCATCCTCGACGCCTTCGCCGCGCCCGAGCACGAGGTCGGGGCGTGCGGGGGCCTCGTAGGGCGCGTCGAGACCGCTCAGGCCGCGCAGCTCGCCGGCCCGCGCGCGTGCGTAGAGGCCCTTCGTGTCGCGCCGCTCGCACTCGTCGAGCGGCGTCGCGACCCAGACCTCCCAGAAGTCGAGGCCGTCGCGGTCGTGGATCGCACGTGCCCGGTCGCGGCCCTCCGCGAAGGGGCTGATGATCGGCACGATGGCGAGGGTGCCGGCATCTGCGAACAGCCGGGCGACCTCGGCCGTGCGCCGGACGTTCTCCGACCTGTCGGCATCCGAGAATCCGAGGTCGGAGTTGAGCCCGTGCCGCAGGTTGTCGGCGTCCAGCACGGTGGCGGGCACTCCGACGGCCGTGAGCCGGACGTCGAGCGCGTGGCCGATGGTCGACTTGCCCGATCCCGAGAGCCCGGTGAGCCACACGGTCCCGCCGCGCACGCCGAGCCGCTCCCACCGCGCGGCGCGCGGCACCGCCGGCTCGTGCCAGACGGCTCCGCTCATGTGCGCGGGGGCAGCAGCATGCCGGCGCCCGCCGTCTGGCCGCTGGCCTCGTCGACGAGGATGAAGCAGCCGGTCACGCGGTTCGCGTGGTAGTCGTCGTGGAAGAGCGGCTGCGTCGTGTGCAGCGTGACGCGCCCGATCTCGTTCATCGCGAGCCCCGTCGCCGACGGGTCGCGGTGCAGCGTCGAGATGTCGAGCCGGTAGAGCACCTCGTTCACCTTCGCCCGCACGAGTCGTGTCGTGTGCTTCAGCGAGTAGATGCGGCCCGGCTGCAGCGGCTGTGCGTCGTCCATCCAGCACAGCATCGCCTCGAGCTCCTGCGACGCGCGCGGACGGTTGTTCGGCCGGCAGATCATGTCGCCGCGCGAGATCGACAGGTCGTCGGCGAGGAGCAGCGTCACCGCGTCGCCGGTGCCAGCCGACTCGCGCGGACCCGTCGGCGAGTCGATACCCGTGATCCTCGTGGTCAGGCCCGACGGCAGCACCATGACCTCGTCGCCGACGGCGAGCACGCCGCCCGCCACGCGGCCCGCGTAGCCGCGGTAGTCGGGGAATTCGGCGCGCTGGGGCCGGATCACGAACTGCACGGGGAACCGGACGTCGATGCGGTTGCCGTCGCTCGCCGTGTAGACGTGCTCGAGGTGGTGCAGGAGGGTGGTGCCGCCCCACCACGGCATGTTCGCCGAGCGCTCGACGACGTTGTCGCCGGCGAGGGCGCTGATCGGGATGAAGGTGACGTCGTGCAGGTCGAGCCGCGCGGCGAACTCCTCGAACTCGCGCCGGATCTCGTCGAACCGTCCCTGGTCCCAGCCGACGAGGTCCATCTTGTTGACGCAGATGACCATGTGGGGCACGCCCAGCAGCGACACCAGCAGGCTGTGGCGCCGCGTCTGCTCGACCACTCCCGTGCGCGCATCGACGAGCACGATCGCCAGGTCGACGTTGGACGCGCCCGTGACCATGTTGCGCGTGTACTGGATGTGGCCGGGGCAGTCCGCGATGATGAACGAGCGCTTCGGCGTGGCGAAGTAGCGCCACGCGACGTCGATCGTGATGCCCTGCTCGCGCTCGGCGC
This sequence comes from Acidobacteriota bacterium, assembly GCA_018969685.1. Lineage (GTDB taxonomy): Bacteria > Actinomycetota > Acidimicrobiia > Acidimicrobiales > Ilumatobacteraceae > UBA3006. The sequence goes on from JAGWXX010000005.1 coordinate 51,918, forward strand.
GCAGGCCGTCGGTCAGGAGCGACAGGTCGACGTAGTCGTCGCCGCGCCGCCGGCTGACGGCCTCGACGTGCTCGAGCTGGTCCTCGAAGATGCTCTTCGAGTCGTAGAGCAGCCGTCCGATGAGCGTCGACTTGCCGTCGTCGACGGAGCCGACCGTGGCGAACCGGAGGCGCTCCATCTAGAAGTACCCCTGCCGCTTGCGGTCCTCCATGCCGGCCTCCGACACGCGGTCGTCGGCCCGGGTGGCGCCCCGCTCGGTGACGCGCGCCACGGCGGTCTCGGCGATGACCTCGTCGACGGTGCGTGCGACCGACGCGATCGCGGCCGTGCACGTGGCGTCGCCGACGGTGCGGAACCGCACCATCTGCTCGGCGACCTGCGCCCCGTCGTCGGGCGGCAGGAACTCGGTGACGGCCATGAGCATCCCGTCCCGGAGGAACACGGGCCGCCGGTGGGCGAAGTAGATCCCGGGAAGGTCGATGCCCTCGTTGGCGATGAACGTCCAGATGTCGAGCTCGGTCCAGTTCGACAGGGGGAACACCCGGAAGTGCTCGCCGGGCCGGTAGCGGCCGTTGTAGATGCCCCACAGCTCGGGCCGTTGGTTCTTGGGATCCCACTGGCCGAAGGAATCGCGGTGCGAATAGACGCGTTCCTTGGCGCGGGCCCGTTCCTCGTCCCGCCGGGCCCCGCCGAAGACGGCGTCGAAGCGGTGCTCGGCGATCGACTCCAGCAGCGTCACGGTCTGGATGGCGTTGCGGCTGGCCCGGGGGCCGGTGGGGTCGACCGCCCGACCCGCGTCGATCGACGCCTGGACGGAGCCCACGACGAGGTCGAGGCCGAACTGGGCGACGGTGCGGTCGCGGAA
>JAGWXX010000060.1 GCA_018969685.1 Acidobacteriota bacterium
CAGCGGTGCGCCTCGGTGAGCGAGCGGAGCAGGAGGTCTTCGGCGCGTTCGCGTTGTTCGACGCTCACGCCGGGGACGCCCAGCATGTTGAACGGTTTCGCCGGGTCGTAGGGACGCGGCCACTCGCTCGAGATGTCGGCCGTCTCGCCGCCACCGAGGACGCTCGCAACAGCCGCGAGGAGCGCGATGCCCGCGGCGGCGAGCGCGACGGCGGCGAGCCGTCGTCGCGGTCTGCGCTTCGGGCTCTCGTCGTGCATGTCGTTGGAGGGTCCTCGACGTCCGCCGGAAGTCCGAGAACCTGCGGAAGCCTGCGCCTTGCGGTGCGTGTTCAGTGCCGGCAGAGGTCGACGCGCTCGTCGCGAGGGGTGAGGGTGTCTCCTTGAGCGGGTCCGGCCAAGGTGCTGAACGGACCGCACTCGCGCGCGACCACCCAGACGTGGGTCATCGCGAGCTCCAGACCGTCGGTTGTGGTGCCTTCCGGTACGTCACCGGTCAGTGTGCGCAGGTCCAACGTGCGCGGTGCGGCACCGGCGACGTCGCACGTGCCGTCCTCTTGCGCGAATCCGGCGACGTTCCCGATGAGGTTGCCCTCGACCGGGAGTATGCACACGTCTTCGTGGATGTGCCACTCGATGAGTCGCCCTGCGAACTCGGCGATGGAGGCGTCACCCAATCGCACGCCTGGTGCGGCCATGAACATGTACGCGACGAAGATGCGTTCGTCGCCTTTGACCTTGTACACCAGCGACTCCGGTCGGGTCGGGTCGAGCATGTAGCCGTCGTCGATCATCCGGGGGTTGACGAGGTGTTCGAACCCGCCGGGACGGGGTGTCTCGATCGAGTACCAGCCTGCGTCGAGCGCGGCCTGGTACTCGCCCCAGCGGTGCGCCTCGGTGAGCGAGCGGAGCAGGAGGTCTTCGGCGCGTTCGCGTTGTTCGACGCTCACGCCGGGGACGCCCAGCATGTTGAACGGTTTCGCCGGGTCGTAGGGACGCGGCCACTCGCTCGAGAGCCCCGACCCGGTGTGCCGCGACGCGACGACCGCGACGACGGGTACGGCGCCGAGCAGGAGCAAGCCGGCGAGGATCCAGCGCGCACGGCTCTTCCTGCGGGTCTCGGACACGGGAATCGACGGTTCGCCGCTCTGTCTCCCCAGCAAGTCACCGTGCACAATCAGGCGTCCTCAGAGCATCCGCGCCGCTGCGAGCAGCTCGCCGAGCCCTTGTGTCCACCCGCTCCGGAGTATCCCGACGACGTTCTCGCACGTCTCGTCGGTGTCGGCGTCCAGCAGGTCCTGCGCGGTGGCGAGCAGGGCGCGTAGCGGGGCGTCGTGCCGCTCCCGCAGGACGAGCGCGACGCCGAATACGGCCTTGGCCCGCGCGCTGAGATCGCCTCGGAGGCCCGCGACGAGTTCGTCGGTCGCGCATCGTTCAGGAGCGACCACGCCCACGGTGAGCGCCTCGATGACGGCGCTGTCGTCGAGCGGTGGCGGCCATTCGAGCAGGCGCTGTGCGGGGTGCTCTGCGCGTCCGCCCTGCATCAGGGCGCCTCGTGGACGAGTTTGGCGGGGTGGAGCGCGCCGAGGCGTTCGATGTCCTCGCGGGAGAGTTCGTTCCGTTCGAGGAGACTGGTGGCGACGGCTTCGAGGAAGGACGAGTTTTCCGCCACGAGCGTGCGTGCGCGTTCGACGGCGTGCTGGAGGAGTTCCTCGACGGCGTCCTCGGAGGCGTCGGAGGCGTCCTGACGGACGCTCAGCCCTCGACCGCTCATGCCGAGACGATCGACCATGGTTCGCGCGATCTCGCTCGCGCGGGAGAGGTCGTCGGCCGCCCCGGCGGTGTACTCGCCTTGCAGGAGGTGCTCTTCGGCGGCGCGTCCCCCGAGCGCGACGACGAGACGGGCGAGCAGTGCCCGTCTCGTCGTGATGGCGTTCTCGTCGGCCTCGAGCCAGGTGAGGCCGCCGGCGTTCCCGCGGGGGACGATCGAGGCGCGGACCGGTTTGTTCGCCCCGTCGGTACGGAACGCGGTGACGACGTGCCCCGCCTCGTGCCATGCAGCGACTCTGCGGTCCTCGTCGGCGACGGTGGCCGATCTCCTCGGCCGTCCAGCGGTCACGTACTCGATCGCCTCGTTGAAGTGGGCCGTGTCGATGCTCCGGTGACCCGACCGGGCGGCGAGGAGCGCGGCTTCGTTGCACACCTGTTCGAGTTGCGCGCCGGACATACCGGCCCCGAGCCGGGCGACCGCGTCGAGATCGACGTGATCGCCGAGTCGTTTGCCGCGGACGTGGACGTCGAGTATGAGGCGTCGTTCCGCGACGTCAGGCAGCCCGACGTGCACGCGGCGGTCGAGCCGTCCCGGGCGCAGCAGCGCAGGGTCGAGCACGTCAGGACGGTTCGTCGCGGCGAGCACGACGACGCCGGTCTGACGAAAACCGTCGAGCTCGTTGAGCAGGGCGATGAGGGTGTTCTCCATCTCCTGCTCGCCCCCGCTCGCGACGTGCTCGCTGCGTCGGCGTCCGACCGCGTCGATCTCGTCGATGAACACGATCGCACGCTCCTGTTTGCGCGCCTTCTGGAACACGTCGCGGACGCGTTTCGCGCCGACACCGACGTACATCTCGACGAAGTCGCTGCCGGCGACCGGGTAGAACGGGACGCCGGATTCCCCGGCGACGGCGCGTGCGAGAAGAGTCTTCCCCGTTCCGGGCGGGCCGACGAGCAGCGCGCCGCGCGGGGTCCGTGCCCCGATCTCCCGGTAGCGGTCCGGGTCCTGCAGGCAGGAGACGATCTCATTGAGGTCCTCGATCGCCTCGCGGCATCCTGCGACGTCGTGGAACCTGGTTTCGGGGACGTCGGAGCCGTGCGGTCGTCGCGACGCCGCGCCGAGGACGACGCCGACGCCGACGCCGCGTCGGCGTTTCCTCCACCACCAACCAGCCGACGCCGCACCGAGAACGACGACGACCACCAAGGTGACAACACCGAGCGGACTCGTCGTGCCGCTGCGTGTCTCCTCCCCGTCGTCGGTGATGCTGACCGGGTTCGCCGCGTGGGTCGTGACGCCGAGCTCGGCCGCCTCCGCGGCGAACGCGGCGCCCCGTCCTGCTGGCAGCCGGAACGAGATCCTCGCCCCGTTTCCGAGGACGGCGATCGCGGTCCCGTCGTCGAGGAAGGTCAGCTCGGTGACGTTGCCTGCTCGGACCTCGCAGCGGACGGCGTCGAAGACCCGAGCGCTCTGCATCCCGGGAAACATGCCGGGAAACGGTGCGTCATCCGGCGCCGCTTCGGGTGTGCTCGCGGCGAGGCACGCCTCGGTGAAGACGTCCCGACCATCGTCGGCGGTCCCTGACGCCTGCAGGGCGTGTCCGTTCGGCGTGCCGATGAGCAGGAGCGCGCTGAGCAGGAGCGTGAACATGCAGGTCTAGCGTTCCGCTTCCCGGTGGTTCGTCCCGGCTCTGCGGCGCCATTGCGGACGACGGACGGCCGCCCCGGACGGTGGTCCTGACGATGGGGAGCAGGCGCAGCAGCGACGGACGCGGCACGCTCGGGGAGCGCTCGCGCCTGGGGAACCTTCGCGTTGTCGTCGACGTCGCTTTCGAGATGGTCCGCGGGTTCCGCCGTCTGCACTTTCTCGATCCCTGCGTCACCGTGTTCGGCTCGGCACGTATCGGCTCCGGCGATCCGGTCTACGCGCAGACCCGCGAGGTCGCCGCCCGTCTCGCGGCGCGCGGGTTCTCCATCGTCACCGGCGGCGGCCCCGGGCTGATGGAAGCCGCCAACCGGGGCGCACGCGACGCCGGCGGGGTGAGCGTCGGGTGTACCATCCGGTTGCCGCACGAGCAGCGCGGCAACGAGTTCCTCGACGTGCGGGTCGACTTCGAGCATTTCCTGACCCGGAAGTACATGTTGCTCAAGTACTCCTACGCGTTCGTGGTGATGCCGGGAGGATTCGGCACACTCGACGAGCTCTTCGAGGCCTTGACGCTCGTGCAGACCGGCAAGATCGAACGGTTCCCTGTGGTGCTCATGGGCACGGAGTACTGGGCGCCGTTGCGGGACCAGCTCAGGCGGATGGTCGAGGCCGGGACGATCGCGTCGAAGGACTTCGAGCACGTCCTCTTCACCGACGATGTCACGGAGACGGTGCGGCACATCGAGATGCACGCGGTCGCCCGCTTCGGGCTCGAGCGGCGGCTCGAGCCGAGCAGACTGCTGGGCGAACGCCGCCCTTGACCGTGTCGCCGGCGCGGGGCGCATCCGGAGGCACCGGTGTTCTGCCGTCCTTTGCCGCGTCGCGCGGGCCGTGCACCGTGCCCGCCGTGACGGCGAAACTCGCATACACCCGACGATCGGTCGTGCTGCGCCGTCGTCTCGGGGAGAACCATCTGGTACGGGGGTCGTTGGCGTTGTTGCTGGGCTCCGTCGGGGCGTCCCTGACCGGGTACGTCTACTGGGTCTACCTGTCGCGTCGATTCGGTGCGACCGTGATCGGCGAGGTGTCCGCTCTCGGAGCGGTCGCCGCGGTGGTTTCCCTGCTGCACGCGCAGTCGGTGGGGTCGAGCATCCTCACTCGTCTACACGCGCTCAGTAACGGTTCCCGACGGGCGCTGATACGGGCCTCCCTGCTCTGCGTCGGCCTCTTCGCCAGTCTTGCGGGCGCGCTCGCGGCGTCCGCCCTCGTGTTGCTCGACGCGGCTCCGACGTTGCGGAACCCGTTGTTCTTCGCGGTGTTCGTGTCCGGTGTGGCCGCCCAGTCGGCGGGCGCCACGCTCGACGCCGCCGCGCTCGCTCTGCGCTCGTCGCGGACGTCGGCGTTGCGCAACTCGTTCTCGAGCGCCCTGCGGTTCCCGCTTCTCCTGCTGGCGCTGATGCTGACCGGCCCGGCGGCCGGGACGCCGGCGGTGCTGACGACGGCGACGGTCGTGTCGATTCTGAGCGTCGTCTGGCTGCTTCGCCGCCTCGACGGTCTCGTTCCGCCCGGCGCGTCGGGTGTGTCGCTGCGTTCGGTGTTCGGCGATCTTCGTCGCGGGGCCTGGCCGCAGGCGTTCGTCGCGCTCGGATCAGGGGTACCGGCTCAGGTGCTCCCGGTGATCGTGGTCGCGCTCGCCGGCGCGAACGCCGGCGGACATTTCAGCATGGCGTGGCTGGTCGGGAGCGCGTGTTTCATGGTTCCGCCGACGGTGTGTTCCTCGCTGCTCACCGAGGGCTCGCGCGATCTCGCGACGTTGGGCCGCCGGGTGCGTCACGCGTCCGCGTTGATCGCTCTTCTGCTCGTCGTGCCGGTGACCGCGTACCTGTTCGCCGGCGGGCGCGTCCTTGCGATCTTCGGTTCAGGGTTCTCTTCGGGCGGCCACGCGGTGCTCGCCGTTCTCGCGATCTCGGCGTTGCCCAACACGGTGTTCAACATCGCGGTGAGCGTGCTGCGGGCTCATGAGCGTCTCGTCACGGCGGCGAAGGTGAGCATGGTCGGCGGCGCGACGACGGTGCTTCTCGCGGCAGTTCTCGTACCGCTCGCCGGCGGCACCGGCGCGGCCGCCGGGTGGCTCGTCGGGCAGCTCGTGGGCGCTGTCGCCGGCGGCTTCGCCTGTCGCGATCTCCGGTCGCCCCGCCTCTAGGTCGCCGGGTAGCTCCGACCGGCGCCACCGCGTTCCGGGTGGCCATACCGCCGCCCGCCTGCACAGTGCCGCACATGGACCTCACCCCAGGCCGTATCCAACTCCTGCGTCTCGCGGCGACCATTCTTCTTCTCGGCGTGTTCGGCGTCGGGGCGTTCTCGCTCCTCCTGCACCGGCTGTCGGCGATCGACTCGGCGATCTCGGAGATCACCGTCCCGACGACCGTTCCTCCCGTTCCGCAGGGGTGCGATTTCGTGGCGGATGTCGACGAGTGCCCCGCACCCGGACCGCTTGATGCGCCCGGCATCGAAGGTGCCGTCGAGCGCTACCGCAACGGGGTGTTCGCGGCGTCAGATGCGCGTTTCCTCGTCCTCTCCGCCGATGACTACCGGATCCTTCTCGAACCGGTCTTCGGCCCGGGCGAGGCGCAACCCGGTGACGTGGTCATGGACGTGCCCGTGTGGGAGGCGTCGTTCGGGGATCTTCCGCGCACCGGGACGTTCTCGTGGGAGCAGCAGTGGCGTCTCGTCGGCGGGGCAGCGATGTTCGAGCAGCTCTTCGTTCTCGGGTCCGCGGACGACGCCGAGGCGTTCGTCGCGAACCACGAGGCGTTCATGTCCGGCAAGGGCGTTCCCCGTTCGTCGCACCCGCTCGCCGGGGACGGTCGCGAAGGTGCGCGACCGATGCTTTTCCGTTTCGTCGACGCGGACGCGTCCGATCCGGCGCGACGATGCGTCAACCGCGCCCTCGGCGCCGTCGACCGCGTCGTGTTCACGGTGAGCCTGCTCAGCGGCGGGGACTGTTCGACGCCGGATCCGGCTCTGCCGGTCGGCATTCTCGACGCGGTGCGTTCTCGCGCCGAGGCCGTGTTGGCGCGATGATTCCCGCCGGCGTCTGTGAACGTCCCGACCGCGACTCCGGTTTGGGGTTTCGCTTCGGGCTGCGACGGTGATGAGCATGAAGTTCCTGCGTCTGTCCCCCTTCGTTTTCGGTGTCCTGCTGCTCTCGGCGTGCGAGATCGAGCCGGTCGCCGTGCCGCCGGTCGAGGTGCCTGCCGGGCAGGCCGTCACCGAGTTCGCTTCCACCGCGACCGTCCCGGTCGTCAGCGGAGCCGCGCAGCCGGCGAGCACCTCCTACGGCCCGGTGTCGCAGTATCTCGGCGCGTCCGACGCCCGTCCTGACGGCCGCGGTCTCACCGACACGCGCACTTTGACCCCCGCCCAGTGCGGCCGCGGCTGCGTTCCCACGCCGGGCCAGCGCACCCTCGACGCGTCCCGTGACCGTCTCGTCGCCGACACCGTGAGAAACGTCAGGAACGGCGGCACGTCGGTGATCAGCATCACCGGCAGCGTCGACAACCAGCAGAAGCGTATCACGGCGCCCGACAGCCGGCAGCTCGCCGCGAACCGCGCGCGCGACACCGCACAGACCGTCGCCAACGAGATCCGAGCCGACCTCAAGGAGGCAAACGTTTCCAACGTGGTCGTAAAGCCTGTGGCGGCCGGTTCCGCGGCGAGCAAGGCGTGCGGCACCGGCGGCCTGGTCTGCGTCATCTACCAGGCGCACCCGCAGGTGATCGCCGAGTGCAAGTCCCCGGCGAACGGCGGCTGCCAGCTCGACCTTGGTCGTCTGGCCCGCGCGACGGCCGTCCACAGCTCCGGTGCCAGAACACCCTTCGGCGGCAGCGGCGGGGGCAGTAGCGGCACGGACGGCGGCAGTTCGAGTATTGAGGTGGACGGCGTCGCAGGTGCGGCCGGAACCAGTTCCCCGTCCGGTGCCTCCACTGTCCCCGGTGGCGCAAACCCCGGTGCCGGTGTATTCGGAGCGTTCCCGCCCTTGGCCGGGGGCGCGTCCGGCGACTCCTCGTCGGCCGACGGTTCAGGACCGGGCTCCGCGCCGACCGCCGGCGCGAGTACGGTCGACGACCCCTACTTCGGGTTCTATCCGGAGGACCGCTTCGACCTCGACGAGGTCTCTGTACGAATCGTTCTCGACGTGCCGCGCACGTTCCGCGTCGGCGGGACGCTGACGGAGCGGAGGATTTCCGTGAAGGAGGTCGTCGTGTACTGCGGCGCGTCGCCGTGCACCTCGTCCGGGTCGCCGACGGTGGAGAGCCTGTCCGGGACGCTCTCCGTCGCGTCGAGCGACGCCGGGTACCGTCTCTGCGCCAGTGAGCGTTCCTTGAACTGCGCCTACTACCTGGGCGCCGGCAGCGTTCCGTCCGTCGGTATCTCCGGTTCGAGTCTCTCCGGCGGACGTGTCGACGTCGGGTTCCGTAGCCCGACCGCGTCGGGCGTGCGTGTCTACCCGACGCTGGCCGTCGAGGAGGTGTCGTTGCGCGTCTACGATCCGTCGTGGATCGGCGGCGGCGGCTGCGATGCCAGTGTCCCGCCGAAGTCCTGCTGGGAGTGGGTGGGGGCTTTCGATCGTGACGTGACGGCGTCGGTGACCGTCGTGTCGACCGCGGGCGAGATCCTCGCGAAGGGTCCTGCGGGGTACCGTCTCGCTCGCGAGGTCTACGGCACGGTCGGGTCGCGCTGATCGGCCGCAGAACCGTGCCGTGAACGTCTCGGCCCGGCCAGCACGTTTCGGGACGGTGCCGGGCATGCCGGTCACGAGGGTTCGCAGTCTCCCTGTTGTGCAGAGTTGCCGCCTCGCCGTCGTCGCTCGTGTCTGTCTTCTCGCCGTCTCCGCTTTCCTGCTGACGGTCCTGACGTCGCCCGCCGCGGTTCCTGCCACGGCGGACGCCGCACCCGTGACGACGGTCTCGAACGACGCGCTTCTCGGGTTGCTGCCCGTTCGTCCCGAGGTCACCGTCCCGGCCTATGTGCGCACGTCGTTCCGTCACTGGGTCGACGCCGACGGCGACTGCCAGGACACCCGTGTCGAGGTGCTCGTGCGCGACGACCGCAGCGGGACGTCTCGGGGCTGCCGCGTCAGGACGGGCCGGTGGGTGTCGTGGCTCGACGGACGGACGGCGACGTCCTCGCGCACGCTCGACGTCGATCATCTCGTGGCGCTCGGCGAGGCGTGGGACTCTGGTGCCTCCGTCTGGGACGCGTCACGGCGGGAGTCGTTCGCCAACGATCTCGGGTTCGTCTGGTCTCTCCAGGCGGTCTCGTCGTCGGTGAACCGGTCGAAGTCGGATCGCGACCCGGCAGAGTGGCTGCCGTCGGGGCAGGTGCGCTGCGTCTACGTCTCGCGTTGGATGCAGGTGAAGTATCGCTGGGGTCTCGCGGTCGATCCGGTGGAGCGAGCGGCGCTCGCCGGCGTGCTCGCAGGCCCCTGCGGCGGCGAGAGTGTCGTGCTTCCACCGGTCGTGCCGGGCGGTCCGGCCACCGAAGACGCGCCGCCGACACCTCTTGCTCCGTTACCCGGGAACGTCTCCGCGGGCGGTGCCGCTCCGTCTGTTCGTCCCGGGGCGTTCTGTTCGCCGCTCGGCGCGACCGGTTCGAGCTTTTCCGGCGGCACCTATGTGTGCGCTCCTGGTGACGGTGACGAGCGCAATCGTTGGCGTCCCCGGTGAACGGTCCTCCCGGCTGCGTGACCGTCGGTCGGTGCCGGCTCACAGTGCCTGGGATGCGCCGCCTCTGTGTGCTCCTTGTCTCGAGCGTCGCCGTCGCGATGGCCGCCGTCGCACCGGTCTCCCCGGCGGCTGCGGTCTCTGGTCTCGCCGGGTACGCGCCGACCGGTTCGCAGGATCCCGGCGACGAGCCGGCGGCGATCGAGTTCGAACGACTCGACGGTTTCGAGGGCCGTACGGTCCCGCTGCGGGTGCGTCTTCCGGCAGCGGTCTCCTCGGTCGTCCTCCGTGACGGGTACGGGAACGTCGTCCCGTTCACCGGCGAGGAGTCGTCGTCGGTCGTGCGTCTCCCGGCCCTTCTCGCCGGGAACTACGAGTTGCACGTGCGTGCCGCCGCCGGAATCCGCATCGCGCGCTTCCATGTGACCGGGATCGGCGAGGTGCCCCCCGATCCAGGTCCGAACGTCGCGGGCCGTGCCGGCCCGGGAACGACGACTGCTCTCCTGGTGGCGCTGTGCGTCGCGCTCGTCGGTGTCGGCGTGCTGGTGGCAGCCGGGCGGAAGCGCGTTGCCGCGGTGTTCGCGGTGCTCGTGGCGGCGACGGCCGTCGCCGGCGGTCTTCGGGTTTCCGCGGCGAACGTCGTCCCCTCGCTCGAGGAGTGTCGCAGGGCGTTCGCGGATCCCTCCCAGGAGCTGCTCGACTGCGCGGTGCGCCGCGCCATCCAGTTGACCAACGATGGCCGGTTCCCCGAGGCGCTCGCCGAGCTCGACGCCGCGGGTATCAGCACTTGTCACGAGGTTGCGCACATCGTCGGCGTGCGCGCCTGGTTGACGTCGACCGACCCGGTGCGGGAGATCCTGCGTCCCGGGTACGACCTCTGCAACCATGCCTTCTACCACGGGGCGCTCTACGGCGCCGCGATCTACATGTCCGACGAGGAGTTCCTCGACTCGGTCCTCGACGCCTGTGAGGCCATCCACCCCGGTGACCACCCGGCTGCGGGCGCGTGCGCCCACGGGGTCGGTCACAGCCTGATGCTGCGATTCGGCGACGATCTGCCGCGCGCCGATCGGGCGTGTCTGGGCATGCGCACGGATTCGGCGCACCGCCGTCTCGAGTGCCGCGGCGCGGCCCTGATGGAGTACGCGGTGATCCACCAGCGTTCCGGTGGGGACGCCACTCGTCTTCCGTTCCCGGGTCGTCCGCCGGCCGAGCTCTGCGACGAGGCCGCCCCGGAGCTGCGGGTGTACTGCTACGGAGGTCTCGCGATGGCGAAACCTCGCACGGAGACTTCCGCGCGGGAACTTCTCAAGTACTGCGCCGCCCTGCCGGCCGACCGCGGCCTGCCGTGCGTCGAGGGCGTCGTGCCGGAGTTCCGTTCGCACCTCGGCCGGCCGAACCTCGACGGTTCGGTCTGCACCGTCCTCGACGCGTCCCTGCGCGAGGTCTGCGCCCGGCAGTACGCCTACTTCATCTACGACCAGTTCCCCGACGCGTCCTTGGTGCTGCGCATCTGTGACGAGGCCGGCGTGGACCCTGACGTCTGCATGAACGCGGGCAGCGAGGCCCGTGACTGGGATCGTGACACCGGCGAGTGACCGCCGCTGCGGCGCCCACAGGAAACTCACAAGGCCGCTTGCGTGCCTTGCCCGGTATGGCCGCGACAGTGCACGGGGTACGTCCGGTGCGGTCTCGTCGAGGTCGCGCGACGCACGCCGAAGAAGGAGAATCACATGTCCCGCAATTGCAAACTTCAGCGCTCACTGGCGACAGGGGCGATCGTCGCGATCGTCACGCTGTCCGCCCCGGCGAGCATCGTCTCCGCAGAGTCATCTGACGACACGGCCACCGAGTCGTCCGTTGCCGTCGCCACTCCGTCCCGCGAGGAGCGCGCCGCGTCGAGGGAAGCCCGTCAGGAGAATCGCGCCGCGTTGCGTACGTGGCTCGCGGCGCAGCGCGAGTTGCGTCAGGATCGCGCCGCCATGGTGTCCGCCGCCCGCGACACGATGCGCTCCGTCATGGATGCAGCCTCCTCGCCCGAGCAACGTCGAGCCGCGAAAGAGGCGTTCAAGCAGGCTTTGCGCGACGCAAAGAGCGCCTACGACGACGCCCGCGACGCTCTCGGCCCTCGCCCCGTACTGAACAAGGGCTGAGTCGTCCGGTCCTGGTCGACGACCCTATCCGCGGGCGTTCGACGGGGGTGGTTCATCCGGCGCGTACCGGTCGTATCCGGTGCGTTTCCGCTTTCGTCGTCACGTTCGACGGCGCCCCGTTCGTCAACGAGCGCGTCCACGCGAGGGTCGCCGAGGTCTCCGCGGAGCTCCAGTAGGAGGCTGCCGTGAACCCCGAGCGCAGTGAGCCCGATGCCACGCAGGAGACCGCGACGTCACCGGTCGTCTGCTGAAGGGCGTACTTGCAGAGCTCGTTGAGCTCGTCACCGGAGGGGAGGAACCAGTCCGTCAGTCCGCCGCCGTTGTACGCCCGGGCCAGTGTGCCGGCCCGGTTCGCGGTGCCGTCGGCCAGAACGATCGTCTCGGTGTTGCGGTAACCGTGACCGAGGTCGTTGTTCGTCTCGCCGACGCTCGTCCCGGTGTCGCCCGACCAGCTCCGCGCGGGGTCTCCCGTCTCGCTGCTGCCGATGCTCGGGTGCTGCTGCCAGTTCGCCGCTGCCATCTCGAGGTAGGTGCAGGTCGCTGCGAGCGTCGGCCCGCAGGCGAACGGGGTTTCGAACACGGCGATGATGGTGCCGCCTCCGGGCCCGGTGGCTCCGACGGTCGGTACGAACGCCGGGACCGTCGTCGTGCTCGACGACGTGCTCGACGATCCGCCGCCGGATCCGGCTCCGACGGTCACGGGGGTGGTCACGGCGGCCCCGTCGACGAACTCGACCGAACCGGAGGCGGTGATCGAACCGCTCGTCTGGGTGACCGTGACGGTGTCGGCGT